>CAYNYM010000156.1:0-5601 GCA_964401325.1 uncultured Desulfobacteraceae bacterium
CCCGGGCCCCCTGAACCCCATTCAGGTGCGCTTCCAGACTGCGCCACGTCCCGATATATAATCCGATAATTCTATACCTCTCCGCTCCTTTGTCAAGCTGAAAAATTCTGTCAAAGGTCTATCGTGGCGTCAAACGCACCCATCTGCACAAAAAAATGTGCAAGCCGGCTCTTTTCCCGGCGGATATCACCCTGAAATTTTAGAATAAACATGCAAAATCAAGGCGTTTCGCATTAGGCACAGGGATTGCAGAGAATGTTTCTTCCTGATTCCTCATCTTCATCGAGGCCGTTCTCATGAGTCGCACCGATTGCATCAGTAACCGTAATATTAAAATCGTCGCCACCTATGTCGATAGCAAACTGGGTCATCATGACCTCCTTTTCGAAGGACTCACCTATCCCACGGATCGTTACGCCTGCCCGGAGGACTTTTTTCTCAACGAAGACGAATGGACGACCTACGATAACTTTCGAAGCCTCTTCCGCAAGGCCAGGACCATGGTAGGAGAACCGTATTTTTATTTTAAATGCGGCGCCTCTTCGGCGACCCTCCGGTCCTGGGGGCGTTTTGATTATTTTGTCAGGGTCTTTCAAACGCCGAGCGACGGCTACAGGAGAATCACGTTTTTCAATCAGAATTTTAATGACACAAAAGACATCGAGGTTATTGTCCCGCCCTATCGTGACAAACTCTCGGGAAAAACCCGAACGCTTCTAAGGGTTCAATATCATCCTGATTTTGATGTCCAGCAGGACTATATCAGTGATCCTTACAGAAGAGGCATCTTCTCCGCGATTCCATCGATCTGGGGACTGAGGCCCGCCGAGGTCAAGCAGCCCCTGAACCCCTATGATCCCGAGATCCTTCTGAACGAAGAATCGGAATTCGCCCCTTTCGAATTAGACGCCAGGGTGGATCATGGTGATCTGACCATCAAGCATCCCCTGGATAATCAGCGCAAAAGGGTGGGTAAACGGATCCTGTTGGAAGCGGACACAGTCAACGGCCGTGAGGTTTTCCTCGGGAGATACCGGGAACGGCCCCCAGATGCTGAGGGCGCTCTCAATGGCGCGGAGGCGATCATCATCACCGAAACGGTTGAGGTGGGTGACCGGATTCTCCTCAAAGCGGGAGAGATTTTCAAAGCCCCCTATTTCATAATGGATGTCACCTACGATGATCTATCCTTCAGAAATCGCCTCTCCCTGGCCTTTAGGGTCAAACGCAATCCTCTTGAGACAAGCAAAGGGCTCATCGATACGATAAACAGCCTCAGAGAGACCATGGAGGCCCGAAACAGGGCCTACCTGGATCTTGAAACGACCAATGCAAAGCTGATTGAAGCCAAAAATAAAGTAGATGATTATGCCCGAAATCTGGAGCAAAGGGTCGACGAGCGAACACTGGAACTTCAAAACGCCAAAGAGGAATTGATCCGCTTCAACAGGGATCTGGAGGCCAAAGTGGATGCTCAGGTTGGGGAACTCAAAAGATACGACGAACTCCGACGCTATTTCTCCCCTAAACTGACCGAAAGAATTCTTTCCAGCGGAGATGCCTTTGGTACCGAACCTCAGCGCAGAATGATGACCGTGGTGTTCTCGGACATCAGGAACTTTTCAGCCTTTACGGACAGCCTCGAGCCGGAGGAATTATTTCATCTTATGGACGTGTACCTCTCGGAGATGACCCAAATTATCCATCGATATGAGGGCACGCTTAATAAGATCATCGGAGACGGTCTGCTGGTCTTTTTCGGGGACCCTATCCCGATTGAGGACCATGCCTATCGCGCCGTCCAAATGGCGGCGGACATGCAAAAAAAGGTTTCCCACCTTAGAGACGAGTGGCTACGTTACGGCCATGCACTCGGGATCGGGATCGGCATCAATACCGGCTACATGACGGTGGGCAACATCGGGTCCGAGATGCATAAAGACTATACGGTCATCGGCAACCAGGTGAATGTCGCGGCCCGCCTCGAATCCCTTGCCGAATCAGGTCAGATATTGGTCAGCCAGCGCACCTACAGCCGTGTCAAAGATAACTTTCAAACGGAAAAGGTGGGTGAAATCCGTGTAAAAGGTATCCACGATCCGGTCATGACCTACAATATCAAAGCCGTTTGAATCCAAACCGCCGGGTCGACTCACGGGGATGACTGTATTCCATTTCATAATGAGCATCGGATGGTCGCCGCAAAGAAGGAAGTGAAGAATCCGGGTCTAAAGGGCACGGCTTTGGCTTGACCCTCTAGAAAAAATCGTCGTCGTCACCCCCGCCGGGCATGGTTCCATGCTCCTGGAGGTACTGCTGGATCATTTCCATTTCTCTCTTGGAGAACATTTTATCTTCTTCAAAATAAAAGAAGACGGCGCTATCGTAGTCTTCCAAAGCCTTTTGGAGGGTCTGTCTTAGCATACTGCTTCCCTTAATGGCGATGACGTTCTTCTCTTCATCGTAAAGCCGGAAGACCCCTTCTTCATCAGAGACCTCATTGACGTTCTCTTCGTTGAAGGGCAGGATTTTATCGGGCGGTGCGGGATTCTCTCCGAGATAAAGGCGCAGATCACACTGCAGACAGCGTTACGCTTCCATTACGCCAAGTCCGTCAGACAAGCAAAGTCCCACTTACTGAAATCCCTGGTGCCGTGTCGTCAGTTCAATCTCAGACGCCTTCGCACGCGTCCAGGAGGCAAAGCCTTCATCCCGCCCGACGTACTGGTCGGGCGTCCCTCTTTCAAAAAGGACTTCTTCGATCTCACCGCTTCCCCCCAGGGCCTCGTCTATCGCCGCGGCCGCCCTTCGACCGGCCGCGATGGCATGAATAACGGCACCCGGCGACGCGACCACATCGCCACCGGCATAGACGGTTTTCATGCCTGTTTCCTGGGTTTCCTCATTGACCACGATGCGTCCTATATTAACCTTGACCGCCCCGTCATCCGGCAGGAAGGAAAGATCTGACGCCTGGCCTATGGCCAGAATGACCTGATCCCCGTCGATTTTTTTAATCGTGTCATCAAAAGAAGGATTAAAGACACACTGATCGTCAAACACCGATACACAATGGATCAATTCCATGCCGGTGATATTGCCGTTATCGCTCACGATCTTGTGGGGTCCCCAGGAAGGCATGAACCTCACACCCTCTGCGGCCGCACCTTCCACCTCCCAATCATGGGCGGGCATTTCTTCGCGTTTCTCCAGGCAGGCCAGGGTCACTTCCTTAGCGCCCTTTCTCATGGCCGTAAGGGCTACGTCGACCGCTACGGTTCCGCCACCGATCACGATCACCCGTTCTTTCAGTTGGTTGTCCTTACCGTCAGCCACTTCGCCAAGATAATCTACACCCCACAGCACCTCCGAAAGATCCGATCCTTCAAGAAGAAGCCGTCGGCTCAATTGGGCACCCAGGCCGAGAAACACCCCCTCATAACCGTCCCTCTTCAATTGATCCAGCGTGAAGTCCTTACCTAATTTCTGATCGGGTCGAAACTCAATGCCAAGATCCAGGATATCGCCGATTTCCTTATCCAGGAGTTCTCCCGGCAGTCGATATCTCGGAATGCCGTATCGCATCATGCCTCCGGGTTTGCCACGTCCCTCGAAGAGAGTGACGGCGTGTCCCTGCTTTTTGAGGTAGAACGCAGCGGTCAAACCAGCGGGGCCGGCACCCACAATGGCCACCCTTTTACCGGTATCATTCGCCACCTTGCTGTTCTTCTTCCACAGCCCCTGTTCGCCGTCCGCGGCATACCTCTTCAACGCACAAATGGAGATCGGTTCATTGACTTCACCTCTCCGACAGCTTTCTTCACATGGATGGATACACACCCTGCCCAGGATGCCCGGAAAGGGTACTTTTTCTCGGATCACGGCATTGGCTTCATCCCGTTTTCCTTCCACGATCAGTCTCAGGTATCCCGGAACATCTACATGAGCCGGACATGCCTTCCTGCAGGGAACGAGGTCTTCTTCCTTTTTGGCGGGACACACGGATTTATCCATAAGGGCCCCGGTGGGACAAACCTCTACACAGGCCGTACAAAATTTACATCCGGATTCCTCTAGTGTGGGCGCAACACTTCCCACCTGTATCTCACCCTTATCGTCATAAACAAAAGCGATGGCCTCGACACCCCTCAGTTCACGGCAAGCCCTCACACAACGCAAGCACCCGATACAAAGATTATAGTCTCTGAAAAAAAGGGCATGATTGTCGAGGATAGGGAGATCCGTCGGCACCCATTTCGGTACCGAGGGTGAAATACCGACATAGTTCACCACATTTTGAAATTCGCAGTGTCCGAATTGGGTGCAGCACCTCTCGTTTTCTGCAACATTGGAAGAGCATTGGCTTCTGCTGCATCCTTCCTGCTGGGCGCAGGTCAGACAGGCATGCCGGTGACGAGTTAAAATTGCAACCAGGGACTCCTGTCTTTTCTCCTTGATTGTGTCGTTTTCCGTGACGACTACCATGCCTTCTTTTACTTCCGTGGCACAGGAGCGCACCAGTTCTGCCTCACCGTCGATTTCCACAAGACACAAACCGCAACCCCTACCGTCTTCTCCGGGTTTGGAATTTTCAATCTTGCGGTCACCCTGATAGACGGCGTCCACCGCCTTGATCCCGTCACCCGGCGGCAGATCCGGGTGGGAACAAATACCGGGTATATAAATTTCAGCGGCTCGTGCGGCCTCCAGGACGGTCTTTCCCGCCTCCGTTTCTACCTGTCGTCCATTTATAATCAGTTGCACGGTATGCATATCACCATACTCCACGACGGTTGAATCGGAATTCATTGCATCCCGGTTAGGTGTTTAAGGCCTCAATTTATATACAAAACGCGTGATTACCATGAGTGTGAAATTGCCCCCGCCTTGCAGGCCTCCACACAAGGGAGTGCCGGCCTGTCCCCTTGCGGTTTGCAAGGATTACACTCGTATTTCATTTTCTTTTTCTTCTCTGCCTCGATAACGGCAACGGGCTCGTCTCTCATGGGATCGTTTGGGTCCTCATCGAGTACTTCAAAAAGTTTGGCCGGGCAGGCATTCACACAATCTCCACAGCCGTCGCACTTATCCGTGTCAATGGTAATGAAGTAACTTCCTGATCCATCGCTGTATCCATAATTGGCTAACATAAAATCACCTCTTTGTTGATTATCCATTATCCGATGATCCTGTCCGATCGGATATGTGCCCTATTTTTTCCTTCCCTTTCCTTTCCGGCAAAGGGCATAACCGAAGAGGGCGGCACCCGCAGCACCCGCGATCTGGGTATCCCATTTCGTCTTGGCGGCATCGAGACCGATCTTCGACATCAGCCGATCGATAACACCACGGTTTTTCGCCATTCCACCGGTGATGCAAAACTCAGGGAGCACACCGACTCTTTCGACCAGGGAATAAATCCGCTCTGCCATGGCCTTGCAATAAGCTGCGAGCACTTCTTCCGTAGTCCAGCCCTTCCTTAGAAGGCCTGTGGCCTCGGATTTGGCATAAACCACGCAGGTGCTGGAAACGGCTTCAGGCTCCTCACCCTTGAACTGGAAGGACCTGTCACCGACCTCGTTGATGGACACGCCTAGCAGA
>CAYNYM010000156.1:5611-7094 GCA_964401325.1 uncultured Desulfobacteraceae bacterium
GGGCTAAAAGCCGGGAATTCCGTTAACCCAAACTGCCTTACAATCGCTTGCAAATAACACCATGTCATTAATATCCCTCAGCAATCAGACTATCGCGTTGGCAGGTATCGCCCAAGCCTACTCTTTGGCCTTGATGTCCTGGCCGCCGACATCCAGAACGGTCCTGACCTCGTTGCCATAGATAAAGTTGGCGCCCCTGGCGTGGCATGCAATCTCTGTGACGGTACGATCGGCGAAGGGCACGTTGACACGGCCATAGCCCGTTCCAATACAGTAGTCAATCTTGTCCTCGGTCATATGTGCACCCTCGAGGGCATAGTTCAGGGCGTTTCGGGCACTGTTCGGGCTGTCCGACCCTGTTCTCATGTTGGCGTAGGCAAAGATCTGACCGTCCGCCATGATGCAGGACTGTGAACTCACGGAACCCACATCGATACCCACGGTAATAAATTTTGCATCTTGCCATTTCAAATCTGGATCCTTCCAGTTGGACTCTGTCCACCTCCAGAGTTCTTTTTTCACTTCAGGCATTTATATATCCTCCAATTCTCATGAATCTTATCGTCTCATTAAGCCCCCGCGACCACAACAGCGGCACCGACAGCCATGCCGAATTCGGGGCACCCAGGGACATAAACGGTCACGTCCAGTTCCCGCGCCATGGCATCCTTGAAACCGGGATTGTGGCCCATACCGCCCATCAGAACGATGTCTTCATTGACGCCGATCCTTCGAATCATCGAAACGACACGGCTCGCTATGGCGTCATGAATGGCCCTGCTGATATCGGGTTTGCTGGTCTTGGCGTGAATGAGTCCGACCACTTCGGATTCCGCGAAGATGGCGCACTGTGCGTTGATGGGGATGGTCTTGTCTGACTGGAGACACAAGGGACCCATTTCTTCAATGGTCACCTCAAGAGCCCTCGACATGGCTTCTACGAAGGCGCCGGCGCCGGCCGCACACTTCTCGTTGATGGCGAAGTCAACCACGTTGCCGTTTTCATCCACCTTTACGGCCCGGCCTTCCTCGGCGCCGACATCCGCAACGGTCCTGGTCTTGGGGAAAAAATAACTCCCGCCCTTGGCCATGGCCTTGATGTCGTTGACCTCAGTGGCACCCTGGATGCTCTTTTTCCCTGATCCGGTGCCGCCCCATTTTTCCACAGCGTCCTTGCTGATGCCGGCGTCCTTCAGGGCCGCATCGAGGGAGCCATTAATGGCCGCTTCCTGATCGAAACCGGTAAGGACGATGCCCTTACCCATAATCTTGCCGTCTTTCATGATAACGGTCTTTGTGTTTTTTGCACCACAATCAATTCCTGCAGTTATCATTTCACAAACCTCCTCACAGGCAGGGCGTCAAAAGCATAATAGATCTCTTCGGGACCATATATTCAGAGATACCCGACCATCTTTCCGTCAGTCCTTTTTTTCCGGTCTTTCCGGTGTTCATGACGATTCTCATAGCATTCCTTAAATTT
>CAYNYM010000157.1:0-7052 GCA_964401325.1 uncultured Desulfobacteraceae bacterium
CAAGCCCGAGACCAATGTATACATTCTTTATCGTGACATGAGAATGTATGGGCTTTTGGAGGATTATTACAGAAAAGCCCGAGAATGCGGTGTCCTCTTTTTGCGCTATCCCGATGATCGTCCACCCAAGGTGGAAACCAAAGACGGCGCTCTCAGCGTAAGCCTAAGGGATTCCGGACTCAAACGAGATGTGAGAATCTCACCCGATATCCTTGTATTGAGTGCCGGCATGCGGGCCGAAGAGACAGAGGAATTGGCTTCTATTATGAAGTTGGGTGTGGATGAAGACGGATTTCTCATGGAAGCCCATGTCAAACTACGACCTGTTGATATGGCTACCGACGGAATTTTTGTCTGCGGTACGGCTCACAGTCCGAAGCTCATTTCGGAATCGATTTCTCAGGCAATGGCGGCGGTGTCAAGGGCCGCAACGTTTCTTTCCCGATCCGAAATCACTCTGTCAACGGTCACCGCGAAAGTCGATCAGGAAAAATGTGCATCATGCCTGGTCTGTGTCATGTCCTGCCCTTACGGCGTGCCTAAAATTAATAAAGACGGGGTGAGTGAAATCGACGAAGCCCTCTGCCGGGGATGCGGTGTTTGTGCCGCGGAGTGTCCGGCCAAAGCGATTGAGCTGAACTGGTACGAAGACGATCAAATCCTCTGTAAGGTGGATGCCTTATTGGAAGGGGTGCTATGATGGTGGAATTTGAACCGATCATTATTACCTTTTGTTGTGATTTTTGAGGGTATACGGCCGCGGACCTGGCAGGTTCCATGCGACTGAAATACCCGAGCAACATCCGGATTATCAGGGTGCCCTGCACGGGCAAGGTGGATATCATTCATCTCCTCAGGGCATTCGAAAAGGGAGCGGACGGCGTCTATCTCGTGGGCTGCATGGAAGGCAACTGCCATTTTGACAGCGGCAATCTGAGGGCCCGGAAAAGAGTGGAAAGGACCCAGGACATCTTAAACAGCATCGGCATCGAAGGGGAAAGGCTTCAAATGTACAACCTTTCGGCCAGCGAGGCCCCTCGGTTTGTCGAAATTGCTTTGGAAATGACCGAGAAGATCCGTAACCTCGGACCCAATCCCATTAAGACGGTCAAAAGCAAGACTGCGGCATAAGACGCAAGATCCGGGCGGGGTTATGCGTTTGAGAATAGGTTGTGCCGGGTCAGGAGCCTTTGATCTGAAGCGTCTCGATATTTCAGTAAATCACCCTCAAGACCGGTGTGACATTGGTTCAATGTTATGATCACATTTGATCAGCAAAGAGGAGGTCCCATTTCATGATTGTTGCAGATCAAAAACCCATTGAAGAAATCATTGATCAGGTGCAAAATTTCAGAAAAATCCTCATCGCGGGCTGCAACGAATGTGTCACCGTTTGTGAGGCGGGAGGAAAGAAGGAGGTCGCCATCCTTGCCTCGGCCCTTCGCATGTATTTCATGCAAAAGGGCAAGGAGGTAACCATTGATGAGGTCACCCTGGAACGTCAATGCGATCAACCCTATCTTGAAGAATTAAGAGGCAGCATCGACAAGTATGATGCGGTCATCTCTCTGGCGTGTGGGGTCGGAGTCCAATTCATGGCTGAAAAATATCTCAAAACCCCCATATTTCCAGGAGTCAACACCCTCTTCATGGGTGTGACCGAGGAAAGGGGTGTCTGGAGTGAACGCTGTCAGGGTTGCGGTCAATGCATCCTTGGAAAGACCGCGGGAATTTGTCCCATTTCACGTTGTGCGAAGAGACTTCTCAACGGGCCCTGCGGCGGGTCAACCAAAGGAAAATGCGAGATCAACAAGGATCTGGATTGCGCATGGCAATTGATCATCGACCGTCTTAAAGAACTGGGCAGGCTCGAAGATTATGAAACGATCATCCCTATCAAAGACTGGTCTACAGAACGGGCAGGAGGGCCGCGAAAAGTCGTCAGAGAGGATGTGAGCCAATGACTACCAGCACACCCAGCAAATTGGAAAAGATACTTGCTTCGAGGCAGTTTGCGGTCACATCCGAATGTGGCCCTCCCAGGGGAAGCGATCCGGATGTGGTGACCAGGAAGGCGAACCTGATCAAGAATCACGTGGACGCCATCAATATTACGGACAATCAAACCTCCGTCACCCGCCTTTGCAGTCTGGCCGCATGCATCAGGCTCAAACTCATGGGTCTCGAACCGGTCCTTCAGATGGTGGTGCGGGACAGAAACCGTATCGCCCTTCAAAGCGACATCCTCGGGGCGGCCTCCTTTGATATTCACAATATCCTTTGCCTTTCCGGCGATCACCAGATATTCGGAGACAATCCCCAGGGGCAGAACGTCTTTGACATTGATTCCATTCAGTTGCTCCAGACCGTCAGACTGATGAGGGACGATGGAAAATTCCTCGGAGGCGATGACATCGAAAGGCCGCCCAGAATGTTTGTGGGAGCCGCAGCCAATCCCTTCGCAGATCCCTTTGAGATCCGGGTCCCCAGGCTTGCCAAAAAGGTGGCGGCCGGTGCCGAGTTCATCCAGACCCAGTGCATCTACAACCTTGACAAGTTCGAACTCTGGATGAGGCAGGTCAGGGATCGCGGTCTGCACGAGAAGGTTTATATCCTTGCGGGTGTGACCCCTTTCAAATCGGCGGGGATGGCAAAGTACATGAAAAACCGCGTCCCCGGCATGGATGTCCCCGATGACGTGGTGAAACGAATGGCCGGGGTTCCCAAGGAGAAACAGGCCGAAGAGGGCCTCTCAATCTGTGTTGAATCCATCCTGCGCCTCAAAGAGGTCGAAGGGGTCAAGGGATTCCATGTCATGGCAATCGAGTGGGAGGGAAAAGTGCCGGAGATTGTCGAAAGAAGCGGGCTTTACCCGAGACCTGAAATAGACTAGTATAGGTCACGGTCGACCCCATGATTTTTCGCCCTGAATTTTCCGGCTGAGAATGGTTTCGAATTGAAAATGTCATTAATTCTTTTCTTGAGGAGGTTTCATTATGTCCAAAAAATACATTCTGGTTGTTGACGATGACCCGGATCTGGTGGAAACCGTTGCCATGATGCTGGAGAGCAAGGGTTGTGAAGTCGGCATGGCATATGACGGAATTGAGGCGGAAGAATCCATCAAAGAACGACGTCCGGACCTCGTGATCCTTGATATCATGATGCCCAGGAAAGACGGCTATATCCTTTGTTCAGAACTCAAGGAAGAGGAAAAAACCCGCGATATTCCCGTTGTCCTGTTGACCGCGGTTGGTGAAGCCGTACCAAGTACCCGATACTCCCATGCCGACGGCATGGGTACAGAGGCCGACGACTATATCCCCAAACCCATTGACACTGAGAGCCTTTGGGAGGTGGTGAGCAACCTTCTATCCTAACGATACTCGGGAGCTGCATGTTCAATGGCGAGCCCTGCAAAACTTGGCGGGTTTAAAGCCCTCAAAGATATCATTTGGTTCTCCCTGTTTTCCCTGGAAAAAGACGACCGATTCCCTGCCAAATTCTGCCGAACCGTCGCCCGGGAAAAAATTAACCTGCCCTATATGACTTGTCTCCCCGAGGGCCATGCGTGGAGACTGAATTTTTCCGTAAATGCCGTGGATGAGGCAAGAACCCTCTGTCTGATCCGACAAAATTTCGGAACCGTTCTCACGAAGAAAGTCAAAGGTGCCATCCTCACCATTTTCCCTCACAAAGGCGATCCCCGTGTTTCCGCATTGTTTCTGGAGGCATTGGGAAGCCATGGTCTGGAACCCGAGGCCTTGGCCAACTCTCCAGCCGCTATCTCAGCGGTCGTCAGAGAAGAAGGGTTGATGTGCGCCTGCAAGGCCCTTTTCAGCACCTTCAATTTCAGTGCCTACAGAACGCCCTATGATTGGAAGCTTGCTCAAAAGGGCAAAGAAATCCTTTATAAAGAAGTCGTGGCCACCTATCAGGAGAGCCGTCCGAAGGTATATGGGCTTAGGTATCGAGAAGGACAGGAGCTTCTTTCGATCCGATTCAACCACGGTGACTTCCGTCAGTTTAGTACTATTTTGAGGGAATTTAGCAGGTTAGGGTCATACTTGAGCTTTTTGGGCACCTACCCCCGAAGGGAAAAAGGAAGCGGAACGTTTGTCTTTTGTTTGTCAAGACCCTTTGATCGGTCTCACAAGAGCACGATTCGGCGAATCAGGCCTGAAATGCAAGTGGAAAACCTCTTTCCTGTCGTGGCCTTTTCCATGACCGGCCCGCACTTTGGTGACCGGTACGGTATTGCAAGTGAACTTCTCACAACCTTTGAAAGGAGCGGAGTCAGGATTTTGGCGTTGAATTGTTCCGTTGCCACCATTAAAGGGATTGTTGCTTCTGCGCAAATGCGGACAGCCATCGATTCCATACAAGACTGTTTTGACGTGCCCGCTCTCATGAAAAAAGAGTAATCCGTGCCCACGAAGGTCCTCCATAAGGGCCCAAAAGCTGACAGAATTTGGGTACACGGCAAACAAAAAAAGCGCCCCGGTCCCAATGGCCGGGGCGCTTTTTCTATCCTTTAACGTGCGTTTCGAGTGGGATTCCTACCACGCCTCTTCATCGAGTTCGATACCGTCCCTCTCGTACTGGGCATCCCTCAATTTATGGGCTTGCTCGATCTCCTGTTTGTTCCATGGTTCAACGATGAGCGAGTCAGCGACCAATTCCCAGAGATATTTCGTCTCAATATCCAACCCGTATTCCTTGGTGAGGCTTTTCATGATCTGATCTCTACAGTTGTGGCAGGGGGCAATGACCATTTTTGCTCCGGTGTCTGTTATTTGCTTGGCCTTCACACGCCCATAATAGATTCTTTCCTGCTCATAGGGCATGGCCCATGCGCCGCCACCCGCCCCGCAACAAAAATTATTCATGCGGTTGGGATACATTTCGATAAAATTCTCGCAGCACTGTTGCGTGATCCAACGGGGCTCTTCAAAGTATCCATGCCCGAAGGCCTTCTGGCTTTTCCGCCCATAATTGCAGGGATCATGAATGGTCGTCAATTCCTTGTGAATGGATTTATCAACCTTTATTCGTCCGGTTTCAAGGTACTCCTTTAGAAGATCATGTACTGATACGACCTTGTATTTTTCAAAGACTTCGGGAAACCACGTTTGCAGACCAAGCCTGGTCGCATAATAGGCGTGGCCTCATTCGGGCAACAGAAGGGTCTTGCACTCCAGACGCTCCAAGTGATCAACGATCCTTCCAACAAGGGTCTTCATGGCCTGGTCATCCCCGGAGAACAGGCCCCAATTCACCCCTTCCCAGTTCTCGGAAGGGATGGTCCAGTCTTCTCTTGCGGCATAAAAAATGCGCCACCAAAATTTCATGTCATCCGGTTCACCAAAGGGCTCTTTGGAGTTGACGGTCACCAAGACATTGGCGCCCTTTTTGTCAACGGGTGCATAAAAACCGGGAAACCCTTCATCCTCCTCCATCTCCTTACTGAGATCCGCCAGGAGAAAAAGGAAGTCATCCTTGGGTATGCCCAAGTTGTTTCCTCTTTCGAGATCCATAACCACACCCTTATGGATGGGTCCAGGCACCTTCTCCCTTTCGCGAAGGGTTCTAGCCCTGCGCATCATCTTCAATATCTCCACGCCTTGGGGGCAAGCGTATTCGCACCGACCGCAAAGGGTGCATACCCAAGGGAATCGGGAATCGATGAGTTCCTGGTCCAAACCAAGGGCGGCCATCCTGACGGCCTTCCTGGGGTCAAGGCCGTCAACACCTGTAACTGGACAGCCTCCGGCGCAGGTGCCACACGTAAAGCAGACATCCGCCCACTCCGAAGCAACCCTGAGCTTGCTCTTTTTGGGGTTGATGGTGACTGGTTCCATTCATGACCTCCTTTGGTTTTTTTTGGATCCGTATGCTTTGCCCGCTTCTCTTGAGCCGGGCCGCTTAAGCAGTAAAATCGAGGCCCTGTGATGACCTAATTTCCAAAAACAAAGATCGGGCATTCCTTTGGAGAAAAGACGAATCATCTTCAGGAAATCAAGCGATTACACATCAAGCAGGAAACTCCGACTCTTGGTGCCCTCTTTTGGCAGGCATGGGGTCTCTTCATGCCTCACATGATTAAAGCGGGGTGAAGGGGAATATCATCCCTCGCTTCTTTCTACAGGAAGGATGGCCCTTGTAATATTTCTTCATAGGGCATTGACACCGGGCGCTCCTCCTGATAAAGGCATTAATCCGAATCGAGCAATGAGAACGAAAGACAGGGTGAGTTTTATGAGCCTTTATAAAGGTGAGACGTCAAATCGTCATTGAGAATAAAAATAAATTGTGGTTTCTATGAAGGTTTGATTACGGAATTGCATCGGAGCGTATCGGTAATATTTGGTAAATTTATCTTTTCTTATGGCAAATGTCAAACCAAAAGACAAACCATTTCCCATACCTGCAAGGAATGCGATTTTGCCTGTGGCCTTTTGAGAGGTCGGAACGGTTTCCGAAAATCAGGCACTGCTATGCGGCGTAGCGATCCATGATGCCATGCAAGAGAGGCATGCTGCGACGATGCTATCATAAAGCAGTTAAATTGTAGCTATAATGTGAATATTTTTGTTGCTATTCATAAATCAATCGGTTATATATCTCAATGAAATTCTGACGAAAGTTGTCGATTCACTTGCGCGGCGAAACCCTTTCAATGGCCGGTTGATGGCTTTTGCCGCAGGCTTCGGGATCGTTGTATTTCAGGCCTCTAGCCAGCTCGAACCCGGAAAGGGTCTCCCGGATTCGAGGTCACAGGCATCAGCAAAAACTGTGAAGAAACGAGATATTAAGCTGAGAGCTGACGGCTAATTACTGACCGCTCCATCCCGAAATCACGTCTTTCTGGATGGACGCCAGGTAACAGGCGGAAAAAACCGGCACGGATCAAAGTCGCCAATGTTGTTACCCTATTACCGGTAAAACAAATAAAGAAGGAGGAAGGTCGATGGATTTTAATTTAAGTGAAGAACTGCAGATGTTGAAAGACATGGCCCGCGATTTTGCAGCGGAAAAAATTGCCCCTTTTG
>CAYNYM010000158.1:0-7039 GCA_964401325.1 uncultured Desulfobacteraceae bacterium
AGGTCTTTCTCAGGGTCTTTACCACGGTGCCTTCCTGCGTGCCTGCCGCACCGGGCTTCGAGGACGGGGGGGCTGTCATCGGGGCCGAAGAGATTGCGGAGGCTATGAAATGGGAGGGCATTGCCGGCCTGGGTGAGCTCATGAACTTTCCCGGCGTGGTCCATGGCGAGACGGCGGTTCACCGGGAAATCAAGGAGACCCTCAAGGCCGGAAAGCCCGTAACCGGTCATTTTTCTATCCCCGAGACAGGCCCCATGCTCAACGCCTATGCGGCCGCAGGCATTCGTTCCTGCCACGAGTCGGTTCGACCCGCAGATGCCCTGGCTAAGATGCGAATGGGGATGTATGCCAAAATCCGGGAAGGTTCGGCCTGGCATGATCTGAAGGCGGTCATTAGAGTCATAACCGAACAGCAGGTTTCAAGCCGCTTCGCCGTCCTGGTAAGCGACGATATCCACCCCGACACCCTGGTCAAGCTGGGACACTTGGACCACATCGTCAAACGGGCCATCGAAGAAGGTGTCAATCCCATCACCGCCATCCGAATGGTCACCCTGAATACGGCCGAGTGCTTTATGATGAGCAAGGATTTTGGAAGTATTTCCCCGTCCAAGGTGGCGGATATACTTCTGATCAGCGATCTTACCCGCGTAAAGGTCGAGAAGGTTATCATCGGAGGGCGACTCGTAGCAGAGGAGGGGAAAATGATTACGGATCAGCCGTCCGTTACCTATCCCGACTGGTCCAAGCAGACCGTGAATCTGGGAAAGACCCTGGCAAAGGAGGATTTTATTCTGAAGACCGAGGGAAAGACGGCCACGGTCAGGGTCATGGAGGTTGAGGAGGCCAAGGTGGGCACGACCCACGGAACCGCGACCCTCAAGGTCTTTGACGGGAATCTCTCAGCGGATGTTTCTCAGGACATTGCAAAGGTTGCACTCTTCGAGCGGCACAAGGCCACGGGGACCAAGGGCCTGGGGTTTACCAAGGGGTTCGGACTCAAGTCCGGGGCCGTCGCCTCCACTGTGGCCCATGACTCCCACAACCTCCTCATTGTGGGCATGAACGAAGACGATATGGCCGTTGCAGGGAACGAACTGGGCAAGGCCGGAGGCGGCATGATTGTCATAAAGGATGGGGAGGTCCTCGCATTTCTGCCTCTGCCTGTTGCGGGATTGCTCACGGATCGCCCGGTTCGGGAAGTTCAGAGACAGGTTGAAAAACTGGACGAAGCCTGGAAGGCCCTTGGATGCAATCTGGTTTCACCCTTTATGACCATGGCCCTTCTCGGGCTCCCGGTGCTGCCGGAACTTAGAATCAGCAACCGCGGCCTGGTGGACACACTGGCGTTCAAATTTGTGGATGTGATCGTGCGTTGAAGGTTTCGGATAATTTTTTACCCTGCCGTGGGAGTGAACGCATTCAAGGTCTGATTCCTGATTGGTGTCCATCCAGAAAGATATGATGTCCGCCTGAGCTCTAATTAGCATACGGGTCGAGCACTTTAAGGCAATGAGGATTTGATGTTCCATCCACCGTCAACCGAAAACGGATAACCGACCGCCCTCAATGGCAGGTATAAAACTTTTTACGAGCAACCGAATGGAGGTCCTGGTCAGGGCCCTGGCCGAGGCCCTGGAGACCCCTTTGACCTCCCCCCTGAAAAGCGAGATCATCGTGGTCCAGAGCCGGGGAATGGAGCGGTGGCTTTCCATGGAGCTCGCCCGTTACCATGGTATCGTCGCCAACTGCACCTTTCCTTTCCCCAATGCCTTTGTCCTGGATCTCTTCCGACAAGTCGTTGACGAGGCGTCTGAGCGCTCGCCCTTTGATCCGGATATCCTGACCTGGCGTGTCATGACGAGGCTCTCGGATCTGATTTCAGAGCCGGGATTCGAGAACATCAGGTCTTATGTGTGTGAAGAGGGGGCACTGCTCAAGAGATTTCAACTCTCGGATCGTCTTGCGGACCTCTTTGATCAGTATCTCCTCTTCAGGCCCGAAATGATCGACCTGTGGGAAAAAGGGCAGGGGAGCCACTGGCAGGCCGTTCTCTGGCGTGAACTGGTAAGGGGGCACGAAGGAGAACACCGGGCCGCCCTGGCGGAGGCCTTCCAACGAAGGATCGGGGCAATGAAAACCGTACCGGAGGATTTTCCCGAGCGGGTCTCGGTCTTCGGGATATCGGCCCTTCCACGATTCCATGTCCGGATCCTCGCCGGCCTGTCCCGATTCACGGACATCAATCTCTTTCTCATGAATCCCTGTCGAGAGTACTGGGGTGATATCCTTTCAGGTTGGGAAATTGGGCGTGCCAGGGCCGGCGAAAAGTCCGCTTGTGCTGCAGAGGAAGATCTGCATCTGGAAAAGGGAAACAGTTTGCTCGCCTCCATGGGCACCCTTGGACGGAATTTTTTCCAAGTGATCCAGGACCTGGAGTGCGAGGAGTTTTCCTCCTTTGTCGACCCCGGCGAGAAGACCCTGCTGGCCTGCCTGCAATCGGATATCTTGAACCTGATTGAAAGGGGCCGTGACGGGGAAGTGAAAAAGGCCCTTTCAAGGGATGACGGTTCCCTTCAGGTCCACGCCTGCCACAGCCCCATGCGGGAAATGGAGGTCCTTCAGGATCAACTCCTGGACTTTTTCGAAAGATACAAAAACCTAACGCCCGGGGATATCCTGGTGATGTGTCCTGATATCGAGGCCTATACCCCCTATATCCAGGCCGTATTCGACATCCCCAGGGAGGACCCGAGGTGGATGCCTTTTAGCGTCGCGGACCGGAGCATGCGCCACGAGAGCGGGATCATACAGGCCTTCATGGCCATCCTTGATCTTCCGGGAGGGCGCTACGGGGCGTCCCGGGTCCTGGACATCCTGGAGTGCCCGGCGGTTCAGCTGTGCTTCGACATCTCGGAACAGGACCTGGACCTTATCCGGCAGTGGGTCGAGGAGACGGGCATCCGATGGGGAATCGATGAAAAAACACGGGAAGATCTAGGCCTTCCGGCATTCCGGGAGAATACCTGGGCTGCGGGGCTCGAAAGAATTCTCCTGGGTTATGCCCTGCCGGGTAAGGACGAGAAGATGTTCGGCGGGCTCCTGCCCTATGACCATATAGAAGGGGCACAGACCCGGGTTCTCGGGGCGTTTCTTGATTTTGCAAACCGTCTCTTCAAAGGGGTTACCGCACTCGGCACCCCCCGGAGTCCGGCGGAATGGAGCCGGACACTGCTGACGATTTTGGACACCTTTTTCTCCGCCAGCGAGGATTCGGAACGTGACATCCAGGCCGTCAGGGACGTGATCAACGCCCTTGGAGAGACCGCCGCTTCAACCTCCTTTGAGTTCCGTGAAGACGTGGATCTTCCCCTGATCACATGGCATTTGGGGCGGTGCTTCGAGCGTCAGGGTTTCGGTTTCGGTTTTTTGACCGGGGGCCTCACCTTTTGCGCCATGCTCCCCATGCGGAGCATTCCCTTCAAGGTCGTTGTGCTTGTGGGAATCAACGGGGACGCCTATCCCAGGCAGTCGCGAACCCTGGGGTTTGATCTCATGGCACGGTGTCCCCGGCCCGGGGACCGATCACGCCGGGATGACGACCGGTATCTTTTTTTGGAGGCCCTGCTTTCCGCCAGAGAGGTATTTTATGTCAGCTATGTGGGACAGGACATCGAGGACAACACGCCCATCCCACCGTCCGTACTGGTAAGTGAAATCCTGGACTACTTGGATGAGGGGTTTGAGCGGGAGGGACACAGTCCCCTGGAGCACGTCGTCACACGGCATCGTCTTCAGGCCTTTAACCCCGAATATTTCAAGAAAAATCGGGCGTTCTTCAGTTATTCCCGAGAGAATTGCGAGGCGGCCCGCCGTCTTTTCTCACCTTCACGGAAAGACTTCCCCTTTATTTCAGAGGGGCTTTCGGAGCCGGAAGAGACGTGGAAACAGGTGGACCTGGAAGACCTGGCAAGATTTTACGTCAACCCTGCAAAGTACCTCCTCACAAGGCGGCTTGATATCCAGCTAGGGGAACGGGCATCGATCCTTGAAGAAAGAGAGGCCTTTGAAATCCGGGGGCTTGAAAGATACCTCCTTGAAAACCGGCTGGCGGGAAAAAAACTGGAAGGTCGGGACCTCCTGGATTTGCTACCCTCGGTACGGGCCTCGGGAACTCTCCCCCATGGTAGCGTGGGGGATGCAGTGTACGAAGGCATGGTGCGAGGAATTGAGATCTTTGCGAACAAACTTGGTCCCTTGCGAGCAGGAGAAGCCCTCGATCCCATAGAACTGGATGTCTCTGTTTCAGGGTTTAGGCTCACGGGTCGCATCGAACCCCTGTACCGGAAAAAACTGCTTCAATATCGTTACGCGAGATTGAGGCCCGGGGATCTGCTGCGCTTGTGGATCTATCATCTGGGCCTGAATTTGGCGGGGGATGCGAATGATGCCAAGACCAGCGTGATCGCGGGGCTGGACCCCGGCAACAGGAAGGAGGCTTCGTGGATTGCCTGGGGGTTTGAGAAAGTTGAAAAGGGAGAGGAGGTCCTTTCTCTGCTTCTCGATACCTATTGGAAGGGGTTGATGCACCCGCTTCACTTCTTCCCGGATACGGCCTGGGTCCTGGCCTCTGAGGTGGTGGAGAAGAAGAAATCAACGCATGAGGCCTTCGGGAAGGTGAAGAAGGCCTGGCAAGGCGGGGATTATAACAGGGGAGAGGGTGAGAATGCTTACTATCGTCTCTGTTTCAGGGATAAAGATCCTATTGATTCGGAGTTCGAGCGCTTGGCAATGATGATTTTCAGACCCCTGCTGGAGCGCCGGAAGAAGGTGGATTAATGACCGGGCCGGCCGAAAGAAACGAATAAAAATGATGAACTTTGCCTTCCGAAAAGAGATTATCGTGACCCATCCACAGCCAAATGCCTTTCAATAAGACGAAACAGTAACAAAAAGAAGAAGTCCATGAGAGAACTCAACCCATTCGATCTCCTGAACAGCCCCTTGAAGGGAGTGAATCTGATCGAGGCGAGTGCCGGCACGGGAAAGACCTATACCATCACCGGGCTTTTCCTGCGGCTCGTCCTGGAACGGGGCCTCGAGGTGCAGCAGATCCTGGTCGTGACCTTCACGGAGGCGGCCACGGCAGAGCTTCGCGACCGGATTCGGCAAAGACTTCGGGCAGCTTTGGAGGCCTTTCAAAGGGGACGAAGCGAAGACGTTTTTCTCCAGGCCCTGGTCGAGAGGGAGAGGGCCGGATCACGATCGGTCGGGATCCTGAAAGAGGCCCTCCGGGCCTTCGATAAGGCCTCCATCTTCACTATCCACGGGTTTTGCAGGCGGATGCTCCAGGAAAATGCCTTTGAGACCGGAGGCCTCTTTGATACGGAGCTTTTGACCGATCAGGAGGAATTGAAAAGAGACATTGTGGAGGATTTCTGGCGCAGGAATTTCTACGATGCCTCCCCGCTCTTTGTAGGGTATGCCCTTGCCAAAGGATTCGGCCCGAACAACCTTTTGAAATTACTCGCACACTGGGTGGCCCTGCCCTATCTGAAGGTCATCCCCCGGCTTGATGTCTCTGATACCTCGGTCGAGGAAACGGCCTATTGCCGGGTCTTTCATGAGGTCCGCTCAATGTGGTCAGAGGCAGGAAAAGAAGTCACGAACCTTCTACTCCATCATGAAGGCCTGAATCGAAATAAATACGGAAAAGGCGGGATTGCGGTCTGGGCTGAACTCATGGACGGTTGGTTGGGGGCAGGGCCAAATCCCGTGCCTTTCAAGGGATTTGAAAAATTTACCGCAGGAGAACTGGAACGCGGCGTTAGAAAGGGCTGTTCTGCCCCTGTCCATTCCTTTTTTCGGGTCTGTGAAAACCTGAAAGTGCAACTAGCCGTTCTGGAGAACACTTTTCAGGAGCGTTTGCTGGCCCTCAAGGTGCGGCTTTTTTCCTTTGTTCGGGAAGAGCTCGGGAGGAGAAAACACGACAGGAATATCCAGTCCTTTGACGATCTCCTGACCGATTTTGACCGCGCGCTCAAAAGAGGAGACGACGGGGAAAGGCTTTCGATTCTCCTGGGTTTGAAATTCAAGGCCGCGTTGATCGACGAATTCCAGGACACGGATCCAGTTCAGTATGCGGTTTTCAAACGGGTATTCGGGAAGGCGAAAAACGGTCTCTTCCTGATCGGCGATCCGAAACAGGCCGTGTACGGGTTTCGAGGCGCGGACATCTTCACTTACATGAGAGCGGCTGAGGATGCTGCGCTGCGGTATACCCTGGGGGAGAACTGGCGTTCGGAACCGGCCTTGATACAGGCCGTGAACACCCTGTTCGGAAATTCCGAGCGGGCCTTTGTCTTTGAGGGCATTCCTTTTGACCCCGTCGCATCGGCGGAAAACAGGGAACCCGTCTTTTTTAGAATGGACGGTGGACAGGAGCCGCCCTTTCAACTCTGGTTTCTGGACGCCCGAAAGATCGAGGGGCCGGGAAAGGTGATTTCCAAGGCAAAGGCCCGTGAACTGATTCCCGGAGCCGTGGCCGGAGAGATCGCGAGACTGGTTCGCCTGGGTCTTGAGAAGAGGGCGTTGATCGGTAAGCGGCCCCTGGCGGCGGGGGATATTGCGGTCCTGGTCAGGAAAAACAGCGAGGCCGTGCTGATGCAGAAGGCCCTTTCCGCCCTGCATATTCCGAGTGTCCTTCATGCCGGGGGCAACCTCTTTGATTCCCACGAGGCCATGGAAATGGAGCGGGTGCTGGCGGCCGCAGCTGAACCTGAAAGGGGCAACCTTCTGAGAGCGGCCCTTGCAACCGATATGCTGGGAGTGACCGGTGAGAATCTGGAACACATGGAGACGGGCGATGGGTCCTGGGAGGTATGGCTTGTCAAGTTCAGGGAATATCATGATGTCTGGAAGGATCGGGGTTTTATTCGAATGTTTCGTTTTTTGCTGTCCAGAGAGGGGGTCATGAGCCGCCTCACAAAGCTCCTAGAATTGTATTTGTAGAACCATCTGTTAAAGTTTCAACACCACT
>CAYNYM010000159.1:0-7029 GCA_964401325.1 uncultured Desulfobacteraceae bacterium
ACTCCGATTACATCACCGGACAACTCCTCTGCGTTGACGGCGGCTATGGAATGATATAGGGAAGCCGGAAGTCCCTGGAGCCTGCAGAAGGTCTTTCGCAAAATAGAAGAGAGGAGAATCAAAGGACTGAGGAACTCTCTCTTGTTTCAGGAGTCGGAGACACATCGATAATATCAGACATGAAGGAGGTTAAGCATGGGAGCAATACCTGATAAAATCCAGACATGGCAAATGGTTCAACCCACGGTTTTTAACAGGGAAACAAAGGAGACAACACCCGGGAAACTCGAAAAGACGGAAATACCCGTTCCTGAATTGAAACCCGGTGAGGTCCTGGTGGAAGTTGCGGGCTGCGGTGTTTGTCACACGGACCTGGGATATTTCTATGACGGCGTACCTACGGTTTCAAAACCTCCCCTGACGTTGGGTCACGAGATCTCTGGAGTCGTGGTGGCGGGAGAAGAGGCATGGATCGGAAAAGAGGTCATCATTCCGGCGGTCATGCCCTGTCGTCAGTGCATTCTGTGCAAAACGGGTCGCGGTAACAGGTGCCTGGCCCAGAAAATGCCGGGGAACAGTATTGGCCTTTACGGCGGCTTTTCAAGCCATATCCCTGTCCCGGCTATTGATCTTTGCGAAGTCAAAGACCGCGGGGACATTCCGCTTTCACACCTTGCCGTCGTAGCGGATGCGGCCACGACACCCTACCAGGCGGCCAAGAGGGCCGATATTCAGCCCGGTGACAATGTCAGCGTCATTGGTATTACGGGCGGTGTGGGACAGTACATGGGGCAGACCGCCAAGGCCCTGGGCGCAAAGACCGTGATCGGCATCGCCCGGAATCAGGAAAAGCTGGACAGGGCCCTGAAATTTGGGGCCGACTTTGTGATCAACTCAACGGATAAGGATGCAAGGGCCGTTTCCAAGGAATTCAGGGGCCTTTGCAAGGAAAACGGACTTCCCAACACGGGCTGGAAGATCTTCGAGGTTACCGGCGTAAAACCCGGCCAGGAGATCGCCCTGACCCTGCTCGGGTTCACGGGAAAACTGATCGTCGTGGGCTTCGGTCTTGGAAAGACCGAGTATGCCATCGGCCGTCTCATGGCCTTTGATGCGGAAATCATCGGGACCTGGGGATGCTTGCCTGAATACTACCCGATCGTTTTGGACATGGTTTTGAATGGCAAAATCAACATGGAAGAGTTCGTGGAAGTACGCCCCATGAGCACTATTGCCGAGACCTTTGCCGAGGCGCACAAGACGCCTCCCATGAAGCGGATCGTCCTGACGCCCGATTTCTAGTATGATGTCCTTCCTGCCTGCGTGGGGAGGACAAACCATATGAAAAGAAAACAATAAGGAGGAAAACATTATGGCATTGACAGGTGGTTTGGAATGGGTACCCAGAGAAGATGGCATGAAGGATCATCTTCTCCACACGGAAGTGCACTGGGGAACGGATGCCCCGAGCACCATTTATGAAAAAAGACCCATCGTTGATCCCAAGACTGGGAAAGAGGTGGAAGGGCTCTACACGGCCTGGATCACCCTGAACAACCCGAAGCAGTACAATTCCTACACCACGGAGATGGTCAAAGGCGTCATCGCGGGCTTTGAAAACGCCTCTCTGGACCGTAGCGTCGTGGCGGCGGTTTTTACGGGAACCGGCCCCTTTGCTTTCTGCACGGGCGGTAACACCAAGGAGTACAGCGAATACTACAGCCTGAGGCCGGATGAATACGGTCAGTACATGGAACTCTTCAACCACATGGTGGACAGCATCCTGGCTTGCAAAAAGCCGGTCATCTGCCGGGTCAACGGTATGAGGGTCGCCGGTGGTCAGGAGATCGGCATGGCCTGTGATCTCGCCATCGCCTCCGACCTGGCCATCTTTGGTCAGGCTGGCCCCCGGCACGGTTCGGCCCCGGACGGCGGTGCCTCGGATTTCCTGCCCTGGTACCTGGGCATCGAAGACGCCATGTGGAACTGCGTGTCCTGCGAGATGTGGTCCGCCTATAAGATGAAGGCCAAGACCCTCATCAGCAAGGCCGTCCCGGTCCTGAAGGTCGACGGCAAGTGGGTCCGCAATCCTACGATCATTACGGACAAATGGATCGAGGACGGCGAGATCGTTTACGGCGAGTCCAAGAGCGGAGATGCCCTTAAAGAAGGACGCGCCATGCTGAAAGAATACCAGGCCAAGGCCGATTTCGAACTCCTGGACAAGGAAGTGGACAAGATCGTGTGGACGTTTGCCAATCTGTTCCCGGGATGTCTGATCAAGTCCATTGACAGTGTCCGCGCCAAGAAGAAATTCTTCTGGGATGGCACCAAGAACTACAACCGGCACTGGCTGGCCGCCAACATGGGTGGTGAGGCCTTCCTCGGTTTCGCGGCATTCAACTGCAAGAGGATTACCGGAAACGACACCATTGACTTCATGAAGTTCCGACAGGATATCGGAAACTGCCGGGTCTGGGATTATGAGATGTTTGCCGACGCGCTCGGAAAACCCAAAGAATAATCACAGAAATCTTAAATTGATCCTTGGATGGCAGGCAGGGCCAGCATGGCAGGTCCGCCTGCCATATTTTTTTGGAAAGGAGTTGAGCATGGGATACGAGCATATTGAAGTTGAATTCAAAGAAGGTCTTGGGACCATTACGCTGAATAGACCTCCTGTAAACGTCCTGAACATCGCCATGATGAACGAGATCAACGACGTGCTAAAATCCTGGCAGGGGCAAAAAGATCTGAAGATCGTGCTCTTCGACGCCAAGGGAAAGTGTTTTTCCGCCGGTGTGGATGTGGGGGAGCACATGGGTGACCTGGCCCCTAAGATGATCGAGGCCTTTCATGGCATGTTCCGGCTGATGGATAAACTCGGTGTTCCCACTTTGGCCTCTGTATATAGTTCCTGCCTGGGCGGAGGATGTGAGTTGGCCATTTTCTGCGATCTCGTAATCGCCGAAGAAGGGGCCAAGTTCGGTCAGCCCGAGATCCAGGTGGGCGTGTTCCCGCCCATCGCCGCGCAGATCATGCCCCGCATTATCGGGCGAAAGCATGCCATGGACCTGATCCTCAGCGGCAGGATTATCTCCGCTGAAGAGGCCCGGGCCATGGGCCTGGTCAACAAGGTCGTTTCCAAAGAGGAACTGGAGTCGGCGACGGCTGAATTCATCAAACCCTATCTCGGGCTCAGTGCCGAGGTTATCCGAAAGACAAAGAAAGCGATCATGGTCGGACTCATGGACGATCTGGAACCGTCCCTTCAGGCCATTGAAAAGATCTATCTGGGTGAGCTGATGCCCTCCAAGGATGCACAGGAAGGACTGCATGCCTTTCTGGAAAAGAGAAAACCTGTTTGGACAAACGAGTAAAGAATCATGGAACAAAGGACCAGGTTTTCCATGTGAAAAGAGAAGGATTGTGTAGAAGAGGGGGGAACTCGCTTCTTAGGTTCCCCTCTTGACGTTATTCTCGATATAGCCAATGATTTCGACGATGTTGGTCCCAGGACCGAAGACTTCGGCGATGCCACACGCCTTGAGGGCCGGGATATCTTCATCCGGAATGATTCCGCCGCCCAGCACCAGGATATCGTCCACCTCCTTCTCCCTCAATAATTCCATGACCTTTGGAAAGAGATAGTCATGGGCCCCCGAAAGAATACTCATGGCGATGACATCCACATCCTCCTGAATCGCTGTTTCGACGATCTGCCCGGGAGTCTGTCGCAGTCCGGTATAAATGACTTCCATGCCGGCGTCCATGAGTCCGGTGGCCACGACCTTGATACCCCTGTCATGTCCATCAAGGCCGGGCTTGGCCGCGAGTACTCTGATTTTTCTTTTACCGTTCACCGATGTCCTCCCTTTAACCCTGAGTAATTGGGGCCTTGAAATTCCTTTGACATTGGGCCTGGGAAATCCAGCAGAGGCGGATTGATTCCACAAGCAGAAAGTCGCCCTCAGGGCCAAATTGAAATCACATCCTTCTCCATGTGAGGGGATCTTGGATGCATGTGTTTTCTTTACTTCGGCGATCCAAGCGTGGAGACCTGCCGATACTCCCCGAAGATGTTTCTCAGCACATCACATATTTCACCCAGCGTGGCATAGGCCTTGACGGCGTCAATGATGGGCGGCATGAGATTGTCCTCACCTTCGGCCGCCTTTTTAAGGCCTGCAAGACTCTCTTCCACCTTTCGGACCGCCCTTTCGGATTTGAGTGTTTGTATTTTGTCCATTTGCGAGATGCGAACGGCCGGGTTTACCCTCAATAGATTGGTCGGTTTTTCCTCCTGGATTTGAAACCGGTTCATCCCCACCACAATCCTGTCCTGTTTTTCTATCTCCTGTTGATACCTGTAGGCACTGTCCTGTATTTCCCTCTGGATAAAACCTTTCTCGATCGCCGCAGGGGCACCGCCCATCTCGTCAATTTTTCGGATATAGGCCTCGACCCTTTGGCAAATGTCATTGGTGAGGCTTTCGACATAATAGGAGCCGGCCAGGGGATCGACCGTGTCGGCAACCCCGGTCTCGTGGGCGATGAGTTGCTGGGTCCTGAGGGCGATCTGCACGGCCTGTTCCGACGGGAGACAAAGGGCTTCGTCCATGGAGTTGGTGTGAAGGGACTGGGTGCCTCCCAGCACGGCTGAGAGGGCCTGAAAGGCGACCCTGACAATATTGTTGTGAGGTTGTTGGGCGGTCAGTGTGCACCCTGCGGTCTGGGTGTGAAAACGCAGCATCATGGATTTTGGGTTTTTGGCCTTGAATCTCTCTTTCATGACCCTACCCCAGAGCCGCCTGGCCGCCCTGAATTTGGCCACTTCTTCAAAGAAACCCAGGTGTGCGTTGAAGAAAAATGACAACCTCGGAGCAAAGGTGTCCACATCCAGACCCGCCTTGAGGGCCGCCTCAACATATGCGATGCCGTTGGCCAAGGTAAAGGCCAGTTCCTGAACGGCTGTTGATCCGGCCTCCCGGATATGATAGCCGCTGATGCTGATCGTATTCCAGAGGGGGACCCTTTTTGCACTATAGGCAAAGATGTCCGTGATAATCCTCATGGACGGTCTGGGGGGGAAAATGTAGGTCCCTCTTGAGGAGTATTCCTTCAGGATATCATTCTGTATCGTCCCTCGGAGCTTTTCAGGAGATATGCCCTGTTGTTCCGCAACCGCTATGTACATGGCCAACAAGACGGCTGCGGGGGCATTGATGGTCATGGATGTGCTCACCCTGTCCAGGGGAATCCCCTCGAAGAGGATCTCCATGTCTTTGAGGGAATCGATGGCCACGCCCACCTTGCCGACCTCGCCCATGGCCATTTCATGATCGGAATCGTATCCGATCTGGGTCGGAAGATCAAAGGCTACGGAGAGGCCCGTCTGGCCCTGCTCCATGAGGAACTTGTAACGCCTGTTGGATTCTTCTGCCGTTGCGAATCCGGCATACTGACGCATGGTCCAGTACCTGCCGCGGTACATGGTGGGTTGCACTCCCCGCGTATAGGGATACTCACCGGGAAAACCCAGGTTCGCGAGATAGTCGGTGTCCCGGATGTCCAAGGGGGTGTAGAGTCTCATGATGGGAATATCGGAGGTGTTCATGAATTCATCCCTTCTCTCAGGCCGTTTGCTCAACTTTCCTTCAATATCCCTGTTCCAGGTTTTCAATCGTTTGTCTAAAACCGCTTTTTCCTTTCTCTCAGACATAAGGCCTCCTGACGGTAGTTGCAAAACTACAAATACATGAGTTCGTTTGACCACGCCGAAAAGGGGGTACAAAGCGCCCGGGCTCTGCGAGTCGGGCGCACCTGCTGAGCTGAAAAAATGAAAATCCAGATGTTTTTAAATCTCCAGTTGGTGGTACATCTATTAGTGCTAAAAATATTTGGATCCCTGGAATTTTAGTTGATGACATTGAAATACTTTCATGCTAGAGACTGAAAAATGATTTTTCAGGGCCCCATTTGATGGCTCTTAACAGGTGAACAAACCGATACATACGTGTAAATGATACCAAAAGCCGCATCGTTTGGAACGGTAAAATCCAGACTTTTTGCAAAGCCTGCATATTTTGTTCTTGACAAAAAATTATAGCTTAATTATAGCTACATCGTAACTAATTAAACGGTATTATACTTTCTCAATCAATTTAATCTCTTACTGGAGTGCCTGACTATGACTTTAAATGAAATTATGGACATGCTGAATGGCATCATTTATCTGACCGGCGTGTACAATTTCCAGTGGAACATCGTCATCATGTGGGCCGTGGGCAGTTTATTCATGTGGCTTGCCATTGCCAAGAAGTACGAGCCCCTTCTGCTGCTCCCCATCGGCTTCGGGATTTTTATCGTCAACTTCCCTCTCGTTCCGCTGATGGGCATCCGGGAGGGTCACGGCGAACTCCTGCGGGTTTTTTACCACTATGGTCTGGAGTGGGAAATCATCCCCTGTATCATCTTTCTCGGCCTCGGGGCCATGACGGATTTCGGACCTCTCATCGCCAATCCCAAGACCCTTCTGGTGGGAGCTGGCGCCCAGCTGGGAGTATTCATCACCTTTACCGGGACCGTGCTGGCCGGATTTACCCTGAAAGAGGCGGCATCCGTGAGTATTATCGGGGGCGCCGACGGACCGACAACGATCTACCTGACGCAGCACCTGGCACCCCAACTGCTCGGGGCCAATGCCCTTGCGGCCTATTCCTACATGGCCATGGTCCCGCTCATCCAGCCGATAATCATGAATCTCATGACCTCGCCTGCAGAGAGAAAAATCAAGATGCGCCAGCTAAGGGCCGTATCGAAACAGGAGAAGATGCTTTTCCCCCTGGTTACAGCCGGTATCGTTGCACTCTTGGTCCCTGCGGTCATTCCCCTTATGGGGATGTTCATGCTCGGTAATCTGATGAAGGAGTGCGGGGTCGTAGAAAGGCTCGTGGACACCTCACAGGGGGCTTTGATGAATATTATGACCATTTTTCTCGGTCTCTCCGTTGGGGCAACCATGCATGC
>CAYNYM010000160.1:0-7020 GCA_964401325.1 uncultured Desulfobacteraceae bacterium
CTTCCATGCCGTCCGCAGCGGTAATCACCGCGTACCCAAGGCGATCCAGATGCCTCACGAGCATGGAAAGGACATCCGGATCATCCTCTATGACAAGGATGGTCTTTTTCTGTTCATTTTCCAACGGACTAACTCCTCTGATATTCGGCCCGGTCTTCATACCTGAAGCTTAAAAAATCCAGGTCAACACGCACGGTTTCCATTTCGTGAGGATCATAGCGAATAAGCGTATTTTCATCAATTCAATTATTTCATGCCCTCGAGATAGGTAAGATCCCTTTCCTGGGTATTTTTTGTCCCAATCGCCACAATCCTAATTTTTGACCCGGAATCCTTTTGAAAATAAATGCGACCGGAATAGGAAAAATCCGTCTCCAGGACATTCAGCTTACCGCCCTTTCCAAAAACCTTTCGCTTGACGGAAACCGATGACGCATTTTGGTTTATCCTGTGAATGATTTCTTCGGCCTTCAATCGGAATTCCTCTGTCAGGCCAAGGAAGCCGTCTATCGCCCGATTCGTGAAATCCAAATTTTTATAAAGCAACTTAAACCTTTTATTGATGGCCTCCTTTTTTTTCTTCTTGTGTTTTGGTTTTTCGCTCTTGGATTTTATATCATTGAGTTGGTCCCTGAGCTTCAGAACCTCCATTTCCATTTTCTGTTTCTGGTGGCTCTGGTCTTTCAGTCCGACCTCAAGTTTTTCCACTTCTTCAAGCAATCCGTCAACATCCTTTGAAAGTTCCTTTTTGTCCTTCTTGAGTTCAGAGATCCTGCCCTGGAATCTGGCCTCTTTTGTCTTTACATCCCTGATCCCTGTCTCCGTGTCCCGGAGCCTACGCGAAAGGTCTTCAATAAGGGCACGTTGTTTTGTCTCCTGTTTCTCCGATTCTCTGAGTCCTTTCCGGATAAAGACTCTAAGAATCCATAAAGAAAGAAAAACATAGGTCATGAGGATGCCGTTTGAAAGCCAGCCATTGTGCTTGATCCGGACATCGACGGACAACACCAATCCATCATTCAAAATCCTGAAATTCTCAGCCGCCACGTCCGTATAATTGAGTGATTCTCGGGGCAGGGCGAAGGAATCATCGCCTTTATCGGTCTCTCCGATGTCTTTATTATACTGCGTGGGATAGAGAATGTGATCATCCCCTGTCTTCACCAGGATTCGGGTCCTTATCCCCAGGTTATATTTCAGGCCGTGACTCAAGTAGTCATTGATATTTCGGCTGACTTCCTCACGGACGGAATAACGTCCCTCAAAAAGGGCCTCTTGGTCTTGGACGAGGATTTGCCTGAGGTAGGATATCTCACGGGTTTTCAAATAGCCTTCCAGGCCCTGGATCGACAAGAGATAACAAATGGGAGGGAGTAAAAGGCATAAAAACAAAATCTTAAAAGGAAATTTCTTCATTTTTGTGAAGGAAGTAAAGGGCCATCATGACCCTGACCTCTCTTCTCCTCTCTTAATCCTTATACTGAGATCACCGGGCCTTTATCTCTTCCAGGATCTTTCTTGCTTCTTCCGCCCCCTTGAAATTCCGGTCAAGCTGCAAGGCTTTTTCAAGAAATTCTTGCGCCGCCTCTCGCTTCTCACTCTTGTAATAGGCCATACCCAAATGATAATTGATCACAGGATTTTTCGGCTGAAGTTCTACAGCATCATGGAGTTCGGAAACAGCATTTAAATAACTCCCCTTCAGATAATAGATCCAACCCAACGTGTCCATCACCCCCGTATTCCGGGGCATCTTCTCTTTGGCGATCTGGGCAAATTTCAGGGCCTCATCAATATTGCCCCCTGTCTCGGCCAAATTCCAGGCAAGGTTGTTCGCCGCAGGGGCAAAGTCCGGTTTGATTTCCATGGCCTTCCTATAGCAACCCTCGGCCTTACCCTTGTCTCCCTGGAAATCATAAATCGTCCCGAGAGCCATATAACCGCCAAGGAAATTGGGCGATTTCTTCAGGGCGGCCTCATACTGGCTTATGGCTTCGTCAAGACGCCGCTCACTGATATAAATGCGGGCCAGCGCCGTATAGGGCGCCAGGAGATTCGGTTCAATTTCAATGGCCTTTTCAAAATGGGCCTGGGCCTCTTTCATGTCTTTTTGGACCAGCAGGATATTTCCCTGCAAGTATTCGATTTGGGCCACTGCTGCAGGCCTGTCGCTCATTTTCTTTTTCTGAATCTCGCATAGCTTCAAGGCATCGGCAAATTTCTTATCCTGACTGTACATGCCGATGATCAGGGTCAATGCATCGATTTGATAAGGATTTACCTCAAGCGCTTTTTCAAAGTTACGTTTCGCATCGGCCGGCCTCTTCATCCCCAAATAGATCGCGCCCAAACTGACATAGCCCGGCGCATAACCGGGATTCAACTCGATGACCTTCTTTAAGGCCGTCTCAGCCCCCTCATTGTCTTTCTCCTGAAGTTTCAGGTTGCCGGAAAGAAGGTGCACCCTGTAGTTATCCGGGCCGAGTTTCAAGGCTGCGTCTATCTGTTCCCGGGCCAAATCCTTGTTTCTTTCACGCAGATAGGTCTCGGCCAAGAGCATTCTCGCATCAAAGAGACGCGGTTCCAATTCCACCGCCTTGACAAGGGCCTGCTGCGCCGACCTCGGTTCCTTTTTACCAAACAATGAGAGGGCCTTGAAGTAATAGGCCCTGGCGGTTCTTGGACTTTCCCTTGTCACCAGATCAAATCGTTCATAGGCCTCTGTAAAATTTCTTTTGCCGAGAAGAATTCTTCCCTCGATAAAATTGGCCCCCACGTGTCCGGCGTCTTTTTCAAGGACCTTTCCCACGGCCTGAGCGGCTTCCTCGATTTTATGATGCCCGAGGTGCAGCTCCGCGATTCTGAGCAGGATATTTTCGTCATCCGGTTTGATCTCCAGGGCCTTGTTCAGGGTCTCCAGGGCCTGATCATATGAATTCCGGCGAGCATAGTAACCTCCAAGATTTACAAGGGGCGACACCTCTCCTTTGGATGCAGCGGCCACAGCCTCTTGATAGGCATTTTCGGCCTTTTCCCATTGCTTTCGGCTTTCATAAAAGCCCCCCAAGATAAAATAATCCAAATATGCGGAGTCGGAGGCCTGAATCATTTCCTTTAAAGTTTCCTCGGACTTATCCCATTGGCCTTTCGCCGCATAGATTCGCGACAATTCCACATAGGGCACACGAGACGATGGATTGAGCGAAATGGCCTTTGAATAGGCCTTTTCCGCCGCGTCCTTGTCGCCTTTCAAAAACAACAGCCGCGCCAGGGAGAGGCGTGTTTGAAAGTCCTTGGGATCTATCTCTCGGACTTTTTCAAGGGTCTGGATGGCTGAGGCAATGTCCTTTTCCTGGACCTGGACGCCGGAGAGCAACTGCAGGGCCTTGACGTCTTCAGGGGATCTCTCCAATATCAATTCCGCCTTTTTCCTGGCCTCATCGGTCTTCTTTGCCAACAGATAAACCTGACCCATCTTCAGGTGCGCCTGCAGATTATCCGGATTAACCGAAGCGGCCCGAGAAAAGGCCTGGAAGGCCTCCTTTCCCTGTTTCTGTTTCATGTAGGTTTCACCCAATTCATAATAGGCGTGGTCATTTTCCGGATCCAGTTGAACGACATTTTTCAGTTCAATCACGGCCTTTTTCAATTCATTCTGTTGAATGTATTCTTTCGCCTTTTCCAGATGTTTACCCATCTTCTCTTCTTTACTCGCACACCCTACGAAAAAAATAAACGACAACAACAGCATGCCGATCCAGAGTGTGTTAACCCTCCAGGCTTTCGGTTCCATTTTTCCCCCATTATGATGAGTGTCAATAACCATGCCTAATCATTGTTTCAAATGGAAAGATTTCACATAATTAAATTACAACTTACCGCAGTTTATGTCAAACATCCAACGGCCTGCCCGATCCGCCATCAAGGCATCTTCTGCCATACGAGCCGGTAAACCTCAGGAGGGCGTGCAGGCCACGCCTCACTTGCGTCCAATACATTTTTGGCGATCAGATATTTCCCCAAATATCCTGGTTTCAAATATGACATGCAACTTAGGCTGTGAATTTAGGGACACGTATACACCTCCCGTCCTGTTGACCTCTTTCACCGTGCAAAAAAATCCCAACGCCTCTCCTTGCGATTGCCACGAGACCTTTTGAACAAATTATTCATATCCATTAAAATATTTATCGTCAGAACACTCAGGCAAGTTAAATGGATAATGGATTAGCTGAACCAGGTTTTTTTAGAGGTCGAATCACATTAGAAAGGATTCGATAATCAAAGATAGGAAAAATTCGATTTGGGGCATTTAACTACAAAAAAAAGGCCCGCAGAATCACACATTCTTTTGCAGGCCTTTTTTTGCCATATCCTGGAGGCGGCAACCGGATTCGAACCGGTGAATAACGGTTTTGCAGACCGCTGCCTTAGCCACTTGGCTATGCCGCCGCTCTTTAAAAAAATGGAGCGGGAAACGGGACTCGAACCCGCGACAACCACGTTGGCAACGTGGAGCTCTACCAGCTGAGCTATTCCCGCTGAAACAAATGCATTTTATAAAATCTGATCGGTTTGTCAATAAAAATTGAAAGGTTCAGGGTTCAGGGTTCAGAGGTTCAGGGGTTGCAAGACTCAGGAGGCAGCAAAAACCTATAGAAATAAGGGGTTTTGACTGATACTCCCCATTCCGGGTTCTCAGGGGATTGTTTTGTGCCAAACCCTTAAAGCCATATTGCGAGTGCTTTTTGATGGCACATATTTTATTGCCGGAGCAATATGTGATTCGGGGAATTCGAGCCGTGATTTTATCATTTCAACTGGGGAAAAAGACCTCCTTGAATCTTCGGAAATAGTCCCCTCCCGACCAGATGGTCAGAATAAGGGCGATCCACAAAAGGACCATGCCCAGGACATGGAAATCGATCCAGAGGTATTCGTAGTGGAGGCAGAGGGCGATAGTTGCAGATGATTGAAAGATAGTCTTGTATTTGCCCAGGACTTCGGCCTGAATCATGATCCCTTCACTGGCCGCAATGCTCCTCAGCCCCGTTACGGCCAGTTCCCTCGAGACAATCACCAGAACGATCCACGCGGGAATCCGCGACAGGGGGATGAGCATGATCATTGTCGCGGAAACCAGGATCTTGTCCGCCAGGGGATCCAGAAATTTCCCGAGAGCCGTCACATTGCCCTGTTTCCTGGCGAAATAGCCGTCGAGAAAATCCGTCAGGAAGGCGAGCCCGAAGAACAGGGCCGCCAAGAAGCTCCCCCATCTGCCCGGGAAATACAGACAGATCACCACCAGGGGAATACAGACAATTCTAAAAAGAGTCAATGTATTGGGCAGGTTGAACAGGATGGCCCGTTTTTGCTGTCTATCGGTCAAGATCCCTGCCTTTTTTGACACATTGCCGGCCATGCGGCAATGGATGGATTTTTGAGTTTCGAGGGACTCAAGTTGTTGTCGATGAGACCTTCCAATAGCGTTCATTCCCTCCCAACCGGGACATTCAGCGCGCAGCTTGGCCCATCGTTTGTTCCTGCTTTTTGCCAATACCTGACCGCTGATCGCGATTACTTCCCCGTTTTCAACCTTTCATAATAGCCCATCACCTTTTTGACAAATGAGCGGGTCTCCGGATAGGGCGGGACGCCCTTGTGATTCTCGACCTTTTCCGGCCCGGCATTATAGGCCGCAAGGGCCAATTCCTTGTTGTTCTGAAAACGTTTCATCAACAAACTGAGATATCGGGTCCCCCCGAAGATATTCTCTTCAGGATCAAAGGGATCCCGCACCTCCATGGCCTCCGCCGTTTGAGGCATGAGCTGCATGAGCCCCCTGGCCCCGCTCTGGGAGACCGCCTTGTGATTGAAATCCGACTCCGTCTTGATGACGGCCTTGATCAGAAGCGGATCGACCTTGAACCGTCCGGCCGCCTGATCGATAATGCCCTCGTATTCCTGGATATACTGGGACGAACGCTTGGGATAGGTTCGCATGTACAAACGGTAACGCCCATCCGACTTGACATCGGTAAAGTGCCAGACCCCGTCTTTGTCCTGATAACGATAGATATCCGCCGAGGCATGAGGGACCACGAGGCACAGAAAGGGTATGAAAAGGCACATGAAGAGGTGACGTTTCATCATCAAACGGGCCGAAATGAAAAGGTGTGTTTAATGTACCGGGCTTCCCGCTGATCGCTGACAGCCGACCGCTACCCCACGAAATCTATCCCATCTTCTTCCAGTCGGCCAGAAATTTTTCAAGCCCGATATCAGTCAGAGGATGATTGATCAACTGTTCCATGACCTTGAATGGGATGGTGGCGATATCCGCCCCGACCAGGGCCGCCTCCAGGACATGCACGGGATTTCTGATACTGGCCACGAGGACCTCGGTTTCATACCCGTAGTTTTCGTAAATCGTCACGATCTGCTCGATGAGGTCCATCCCCCTCTGGCTGATATCGTCCAACCGACCGATAAAGGGGCTGATGTAGCTTGCGCCCGCCTTGGCCGCCATGAGTGCCTGGATGGGCGAAAAGCAGAGGGTCACGTTGGTGCTGATGCCTTCACCGGAAAGGATCTTGACGGCCTTGAGGCCATCCTTGATGAGGGGGATCTTGACCACAATGTTGTCCGCCAGTATGGCAAGGTGTCTTGCCTCGTCCACCATGCCTTCGGCCTCCGTGCTCACGACCTCCGCGCTTACAGGACCGTCCACAATCCCGCAGATCTCTTTGATGAGTTCCTCGAAATCCCGTCCCTCTCTGGATACCAAACTGGGATTGGTCGTGACCCCGTCCAGTAGACCCAGTTCGTTTGCCTTTGTAATTTCTTCGATGTTTGCCGTATCAATAAAAAATTTCATATTTCCTCCGTTTTTTTGCCATTGATTTGTTTATAAAAGATGTTTTGTAACTGTTCAGGTTGTTTAGGCTATAGGCTAAAGGCTATTCGTTTCCGAATCCTTCGCTATCCGCGCATTGATCGAAGCAGGGTGCCCAAAACCTT
>CAYNYM010000161.1:0-6983 GCA_964401325.1 uncultured Desulfobacteraceae bacterium
GGACGCCTTTGTCACGGCAAAATCTGGCGGCAAGGCAGTTATAAAGGATCATGGACTCGGCCACCATGAGCCGGGCCGGGGTGTTCTGTTCCACCATGACCAGGTCGATCTTGGAAGCGGCGTTGATTTGTATGGCAATCTCAGGCAAGGACAGGACCATGGCCCCGTCGTCCAGACGTCGCTGGTGAAGGATTCTGGTGAGCCGGCAAAGTGCGTTCAGGGGCACATCTTTCTGATACGAGGTGTCGACGTGGTCGTAATCCAGTCGCCGCCGGACCCGGATCAGACTCGGGGTAAACCTGGAATCGAGCAGGGTTCCGTTCTTGTCGAATCGGCAGAGGAGAGACAGGGCCCCCCGATCACAATCCTGCTTCAAGCTGAGGAAATCCTGAGAAAGGTCGTGGGGCAACATGGGGACCTGCAGGCAGGGAAGGTATAAGGAAGATCCCCTTTGAGAGGCCTCCCTGTCGAGGATGCTGTCTTGGGCTATGGTGCTCGCCACATCGGCGATATGAATCCCCAGGTGAATCTCATCGCCCCGGATTTCCACGCTCAAGGCATCGTCAAAATCTCTTGTCAGGGGACCGTCGATGGTGAAAACGGCAAGATCCCGCAGGTCTTCCCTGTTCGCTTTATCCACATCCAGACCGATCATTTGCCGAGAGGCCTGGATGACACCTTGATTAAAGGTGGTTTTGATGTCGAAGCGAATGAGGTCCAGGTTCTCATCTTCGTTCCAGACGCCAAGTTTGACCAGAAAAATTTTTGCTTTTGCGATATCCGATATCCCGGCCCTCAAAAGGAGTTCTTTGCCGTATTTATAATGAGACGACTCCTTTCCGAAGACCACCAGTTCCACAAGAAGACGGATGATTTCCTGCTTGCAGGGCGGGTCCTGAACGCTCTTTTCCGCGTGGACCGCCGAGAGCCATTTGCTTCCCTGGTTAAGGAGTTCTTCCCTCGCCCTATCTTCTTCTCTCTCCCTTAAGATCTGCTCAATCCTGTCCTCGGAGTTCGGAAAGAAACGGCTGTCCTTCATCTTAAAATAGAGCTTGTCTTCGAACAGGGACCTGAAGAGAGCCGAAATATGGTCATCGGTGACAACATCCCCGAAGCAGATTTCGGCCAGGTACTTGGCGTCAAAGTCGTCTCTCTCATCCCTCACCAGCTCCCAGAGTTCCAGGACCTCGACCTGCCTTTTCAGTCCCTCCCGTGTTTCCTCCGTTTTCCGGAGGTGGTTCAAGAGCTCTTCCCTTGATCGGTTGATATCCGCAGTTCCATGGGAGACCAGGAGTGCCCTTTTAGGCGGCAGATTGACCTCCCGGTTGGTGGGCGTTAGAAGGTGGAGCTTGCTCCCTTTATCCTGCAGGCAGAGTGTGCAGATGAAACTGCCCTGGTCTATAAATTCTATGATTCTCCCTTCGCACATATCCGTGGGCCTTTCCCCTTTTCATTTAAAGTCCCGAGGTGTGAACGTCATCACCGGGTGCTCACCCCCGAGCATAGGGCCTTTACCTCTGCCCCTTGCGTGTGGTCCGGCGTATAAATAAGCTCTAAGCCGGTTAAAAGGCCGGGAGTCTCTTTTCGCCGACCGGGTCGCGAACGCAACGACCGCGCTCTGTGCCTCTTTCAGGTGAAAACGTACCCACGCCGGATATAAGGGCCAGAATTGGAGTCACCGAAAAAAGATGCAATTTGATGCATCCTGCACGCGGTGACATTCCGTGGGGGCCGACAGACTGATGCCGTGAATGGAGAGGGGGCCGTTTCTGGATGGAGCGGAGTCAACGGTCACAGAGATAAGTAACAAGAGAGAGAGGGGATGTCAACGTCGCCCTCCAATAATCTTGACTTATTTTTACCTCTTAAGTAATTTTTATCCAGAAATGGCTCTTTTTTCAATTGCATGTTTTTCTAATCCGCTTCCGGGGATTGCCCTTTGTCCGGGCCATCGGCCTCAGGATTCTTCTGGACCGACGGAGGGGGTGACCTCCCCGGCGGTTCGGGGGTGCATCCATTGGTGAAAAGGCTTTTCAGGATATTGTCGATCTTATTGGTGCTCGGCGGGCCTGTTGAGGCGACGGGCTCGGAAAATGGGGGATCGGGCCAAACCGCGTCCTCAGCCGAAGCGCAGTGTTCTGGCGTGAATCCGGCAATGTGGTTTGTTTCATTTTACAGGGCGCATATTTCCGCTGTGGACGGAGACCGTTGCCCGAGCCTCCCCTCCTGCGCGTCATACAGTGTCAACGCCTTGAAAAAACATGGCTTTTTTTTGGGTTGGATGATGACGGTCGATCGTCTCATCCATGAGGGGCGAGAGGAAGTCGTGGTATCCCCAACGGTCCTATCGGAAGGGAAGTGGAAAATATATGATCCCGTCGAGAACAACGATTTCTGGTGGTATCACCCCGGGAGAGAATACCATGAATAGATGGCTCAGTCTGCTTGTCTTGGGATCTTTGCTTTGCCTGGCAAATCCCGGGAATCTCCTGTCCGCCCAAATCACGATTGACAGTGAAGCCCAGTTCACCTTTGCCCGCCATCTTATGGAGAAGAAGGCCTACACACGGGCTATCACTGAATTCGAACGGCTCATTTACTTCTTCCCTGAGGACCAACTCGTGCCCGAGGCAGGCTATTTCATAGGACTCTGTCATTTCAAGAACAAGGCCTTTGAGGAGGCTAGAAAAATCTGCCTCGATCTATACCGCGACTTCCCGAAAAGGGCACTTGGGGGAAAAGCGCTGTTCCTGATCGGTGAGACCTATTACACGCAGAGGGCTTTGCCCGAGGCCGAGCGTTATTTCAAGATGGTCATAGAAAGATATCCGGATTCGGATCTTCGGAACCGTGCCGTTTATCGATTGGGTTGGAGCCGGATGCAGGGGGACCAGTGGCGGGAGGCGGCCGACACATTTGCGAAAGTTGACCGGAAATGCCCCTTATCCCCCAGCGCCGCTGACCTTTCCGAAAGGAGCCTGCAAGGCGAGGCTCTGCCCGGCAAAAGCCCGACCACCGCCGGGATCACGGCCGGGGTCCTGCCTGGGCTTGGACATGCCTATTGCGGGCGTTATAAGGACGGTGTGGTTGCCTTTCTTCTCAACGGTCTGTTTATATGGGCCGCCTACGAATCCTTCGATAATGACCATGAGGTGCTGGGCGGCATCCTGACTTTCCTCGAACTGGGATGGTATTCCGGCAACATCTACAGTGCCGTCAATTGCGCGCACAAACACAACCGCGCAGTTCGGAACAAATACCGTCAGGGGCTAAAGGATCACCTCGATCTCTCCCTTTTTACAACCGGGGAAAGGGACCTGGGGTTGGTGCTCAAATATGCGTTCTAGGGGGCATTGCATTAAGCCAAGGAGTCTGCTAAGCTAAATTTGATTTGATGTGACGCAATCATGCTTATCTCTTGGTTATCTCCGTGCCGACAAGGCGGTCGGAGACGTTCCCCTAGCTTTGCCCAGCCCGGAGCGGATCCTCTCATTCCAGCCCATCTCGTCGGATAGGAATTTTCGGTCACAATGCCCTGTATCCATTGGTCTTTTTAGGAAGACCAGGTTCATTTATCAGGTGGAGCGAAAAAGGATGAAGAAATCGGTTTATCGCAGCCGTATCGCGGCCCTTCGAGAGAAATTGTCGGTACACAATGCCGATACCGCCTGGATCCTGCAGCCCGAAAACAGGCGTTATCTCTCAGGGTTCAAGGCGGAAGACGGACAAATCAATGAATCGTCCGGTTCTCTCCTGATCAATAAGAAGGCCTGTATCCTCATCACGGATTCCAGATACACGATCGAGGCCCAAAAGGAGGCCCCGGATATTGAGGTGTACACCCTGAGAAAGGGGCTCGTGGAAGACTTTCCCGCCCTGGTGGCAAAGATCGGGGCAAAGGTGCTGGGATTTGAAGAAGAGTATGTGAGCTGGGGGCTCCATCGGCAACTGGCAAGGAGACTGAAAAAACTGGAGGACCCGGTGAAGACCACCCCCTTGAAGGGGTTGGTGGAGACCCTGCGGGAAATCAAGGATCGGGGGGAGGTCAAGGCCATAGAGGCCGCTGCAGGGGTTATGGACGAGATCCTGTCACAGGTCATCGAGGGCCTTGAACCCGGTCTTACGGAAAAGGAAATCGCCTGGCAGATTGAAGACCTTGCCCGGCAGGGGGGGGCGGACGGCCTGGCTTTTCCGAGTATCGTGGCCTCAGGGCCTAACGGTGCGTTGCCCCATGCCGTGCCCTCAAGGCGAAAGATCCGTGAAAAGGAACCCATCGTCTTTGATGTGGGAATCAGACTTGACGGATACCGAAGCGATATGACCCGAACCGTTTTCCTTGGAAGGCCGGGCCCGAAATTCAGGAACATCTACCGGACGGTTCGGGAGGCCCAGCTTGCTGGCCTGAAAGCCGTCCGACCGGGCGTTAAGAGCACCATTGCCGACGCGGCGGCCAGAGATCTTATCAGTGAGGCCGGTTTCGGAGCCTATTTCGGACATGCCCTTGGCCATGGTGTCGGGATGGCCACCCATGAAAGGCCCAGGCTGGCCCCCAGAAATCCCGTTGAGCTGAAGGAAGGCATGGTCGTTACGGTTGAGCCGGGCATCTATATTCCCGGCAAAGGCGGGGTCAGACTTGAGGAAACCGTGGTTATCGAAAAAGGCGGTCCACGGATCTTGACCAAGGACAACCATTTGTACGCTTTCTAAGCGTGAGGGGTTTCTTAAAGGGAAAAAAAGCCTATTGTCTCAAATGGTTGTAAATTCATCAAAGGTGACGGTCTCGAGAAGAAATCCACAGGGATTTTTTGCGGCCCCAACCTAAAAAGGATATAATCATCTTCATGCAGAGGGGAAAACACGTTAGCCAAAAAGACCTGTTGGCCGATCAGTTTATTCATCATCTGAGGGTCGAGAGGGGGTTGGCGGAAAATACCATAGAGTCCTACAGCCGGGACTTGGCAAGGTTTTTCAGGTTCCTTGAAGACCGGGACCTCTCACCTCCCGCTGTTACCCGGAACGATCTTACGGATTACATGGCCGCCCTTGACGGCGAGTTGTCCCACCGGAGTTTGGCCAGGAATCTATCGGCCCTGAGGATGTTTTTTCGGTTTCTCGTCTCGGAAGGGAAGATGACGCAGAGTCCCGCAAGACTCTTGGGTTCCCCGAAATTACCCCTCAAACTTCCGAACATCCTGAGCCGTGCAGAGGTCGAAACCCTCCTGGCACAGCCTAGAACCAGAGACCGCCTGGGTCAGCGGGACAAGGCCATGCTGGAACTGCTCTATGCCACGGGCTTGCGGGTCTCCGAGCTGGTCGGGCTCAAGATACAGCAAATCAACCTGGAGGCCGGTTTCGTTAGAACCATGGGAAAGGGATCGAAGGAAAGAATGGTCCCAATGGGTGCCAAGGCCATTGAAGCCCTTCGGGTATATCTGTTTGACGGGCGCGTCGCCCTGTTGAAAAAGGGGGGGAACCCCTATCTCTTCCTGAATGTCAGGGGCGGGCCTCTCACCCGTCAGGGGTTCTGGAAGATCATCAAAAAGTATGGCCTCCAGGCTGGTATCCGGAAAAAAATTACCCCACACCTTCTGAGACACTCCTTTGCCAGTCATCTCCTCGAATGCGGGGCGGATTTAAGGGCTGTCCAAGTCATGCTCGGGCACGCAGACATCTCTACGACTCAGATCTACACGCACGTCACCAGAGAACGCCTCAAAGAGGTCCACAAAAGGCACCATCCCAGACCGTGAGGGGATGATGCCGGGGTTCTCGACATCCAACTCTTTTGCATCCCGGATACCGAAGCGATTTCTTGGAAGGCGGATGAGGGCAAAATGGCCAAAGTGATCAACCTCAAAGATCGGGTCGGCAGGCGACCGGATAATTTGATTGCCTCGAGCCCCTGGGAGTTTCGGCGCCCTTATTGGCAGAGCCAGTACTTCATCCAGGTCCTGAAAGCCGGTTCCGCCCACCTGGAAAGGCAAAAAAGAGAAGCGGGCAAAAGGGGTTGCAGCGGGGCGATTGATTTGCCGCCTCACGCCGTCCTGAGTGGTGGTGCGGCCAATACGGTTCGGGCCCTGTTCGGATACAAAGACAATGAGCCGAATATGAGAGAGATTTATTATCTGGCCGGGCTTATGGACTGCATGATCAACCAGGTCAACCCTCTTTTGAGAACGGATCAAATCAGAAATCTGTATAAAAAAGTAATGACCATGAAGGGGTTGCTGGGCATGAATCTATATTGGGCCGGGTCCATGGACCGGGTCCTTTTGCCCCTGGACGGGCGTTTCTTCAATCACCCTCAATACCGAGCGACCTTGTCATCGGCCGGGTCCATGAAGACCCTGTACCTTGCCATCAGGGAGGGCACGGAGACCATGTTTGATATTCTTGCCCGGGAGTATGTCTTCTATACGCCGGGCAGGGGAGGGCACAATCATGGCAGAAAAATCCGGTAACGGCCTGATTCCAAAAACAAACCAACTCAATGAAATACCGGCCCAAAAAGATCCGGATTTCAGTGAGCTGAAACCAAATCGCCGGCTTCTTAGAGTCCTTTTCGACGGTGTCAGTGATGACGTCATGATCGTTGATGGCGAATTCAATATCCGAGATGTGAACAGGGCCTTCCTGGATCGATATGGCCTTCAAAAGGCCGACGTGCTTGGGCGGAAATGTTATCGTGTAAAGGAGCATGCCCAGGGTCCCTGTAGCCTTCAGGACATGAAATGCCCACTTGAGCAGGTAAAAAAGACCGGCGATGCGGTCGAAATGATGCACTATCATCAGCCCGCCGAGGGAAATGCCAGGGAATTCATTCTCATGATGCACCCTTTTTTCCGGGAGGGGAGGCAGGCCTATGATTTTTTTGTTGAAATCGCGCGGGAGGCAACGGATTACCCGGGTTTGATCAGTAAACTCCAGACCTCGGAGGAAAGATTCCGGGCGATTCTTGACACGGCGACCAACGCCATCCTCAG
>CAYNYM010000162.1:0-6974 GCA_964401325.1 uncultured Desulfobacteraceae bacterium
TTGGGCGTCCTGCTTCGATCAATGCGCGGATAGCGAAGGGTTCGGAAACTAATAGCCTTTAGCCTACAGCCTAAACAACCTGAACAGTTACTATCCTGCCATGATATAATCGCGAGAGACATCCCTTGAGGTCTCGTGTGGCGTTACCGGGCAACCGGTGTGCTCTTGACTGGAGACCGGTTCTTCAAGTGCCCTGATTGCCTGCGAAATTGAGTTGCTCTTTGGGATGTCGGGATGTCTTCGGAAACCGCCTATTTCCGGCCCTTTCAAGGCCTTGCAGGTGCCCTCTGGGAGCCTTCATTTATATTGACATTGCCTATCGGTGTATTATAAAATCTGTCATTCTATTTTTCAATATCACGTGTCACCCTTGGGGCCGTAAGGGCTTTCATTTTGTAAAGAGATACATTGTCAAACCCCTCCTGAGTGCTTGTTTGGATCTCAATCACCTTTTCTGCCAGTACGCACACGTCAACTTAATTCTTGCACATCCTGAACTACAATTCCCAATAAGAGCTCGGTTGAAATATGGCCTGATCCATGCAATTTTTGCCCCAACCTTGGGTTTCGCACTGATAAAGCAGATTTTTTAAGAAATTTTCTGTTCCATGATGTCTCACTGCCTGACTGAATGGCATGAAGAGGATCATTGAATCTGAGCGGGAATGAAATCTGCCACACCTCCTCCGGCTTTTCTCTCCAGTCCCCATTTGCAACGGACGAATCATCTGGGAAGTGCCCTTTTTATCCCTTTTAGGGTGTTTATCTCGGCAAAACACTTTTGTTTCCTTTCAACCCAAGACACCAACAGAAAACAGTATATCAAAACCTTGGCAACCTCATACAAAGAAAGATTTGGAAAATGAGATTCCTGGCACTCCTTGTATGGGTACCCGTCGTGCTGATGAGCGCTATGGGCGCAAGTTTGGGTACCGAACCCGGGTCCGGTTTCAACCGAAACGGCGCAACGATTTTGGAAGACACGAAGGTGGCTTATGAGAATGGTCTTTTAAGTGTTGTTGCCAAAGAAGTTGCGCTCGAGATGTTGCTTTATGAGATTTCACGTCAAAGCGGTATCGAATTCATCCTTGAAGATCTCATCAGTGAAAAAGTCACCCTCCAATTCAAAAAAGTTCCTTTGGATACGGGATTGAAAAAAATCCTCAAAAATCAAGCTTATGCCTTTTCATATGCTGAGAAGACGGCAAATTCCCCGAAAAAAACCTGCACCCTTTTAAGACGAGTCATGGTTCTACGGAGGCCGGGTCCTGGTGAAGGGCTAAGGGAAGAGGGCCTTGGGACTGTAAACAAACCGTCCACGACCGACCCCCATCAAGACAGGTTGGGCGAGTTGACCCAAGAGTTAAAAAGAAAATTCGCCGGCCGGATCTCGGAGTCGGAGGGGGAAAGCCTGGCACATCTCGAAAAAAGAGTTAAAGAGAGCGTAAAGGCAATTGCCCATCAGACGCATCTTTTCAATAGGCTTCACAATCAGTCTCATCTGGGGAATCAGGATGCCTCAAGGCCTACGGGAAATGATATGGATGCAGACTCCGAGTCATTTGTGACCCAAATTGAGGAGAACGTCTTGGGGCAAGAGGGACTGAAAAAAGCTGGAAGACAAGACAGAAGGTAAGCGAAGACTCTTTCACAGAGCGGACCGGTCGTGAAATGGGAATTGTTATTAAAGGTGAAAAAACCTTGTTGCGCGGGGAGGTCATTCAATGTCAAAGGGAAGGTTGATTTTTCCAATGGTATGTTTTGCGTGCCTTTCATTCTCTTCTTTTACCATCGCTGAAGATGAAGGAAACGACGTATTGGCGATAGTGGGAGATGCGAGGATTACCGTGAGTGATTTTTCGTCGGCCATCAAAGCCCAGCCGGTTTTTCTGGCTTATTATCGAGGCGATAGGGGAAAGAAAAGGCTGCTCCAAGATTTGATGGATGTGAAGCTCTTCTCTCAGGAGGCCCGCGCCAAGGGCCTTGATCAGCAACCCCGGGTACAGCAAAGAATCCGCGTTGCCGTTGAAAAGATCCTGGCAGAGGAATATATGGCCCTGGCCCGCTCTTCTCTGAAACCCCCATCTGAAAAGGATTTGATCCGCTATTATGAACGGCACAGAGGCCTTTACCAAGAGGGTGAACAGGTCAGGCTTCGACATTTGATTCTCAAAACACAAGAAAAAGCCAAGGAAGTCCAGGTTTTGATAAAGGCTGGAGAGGAGTTGCCCCAGTGGGCGAAGGAAAAATGCAGGGATTGTAAGGGAAGGGAAGGAGGTGAATCAGATTGGATTGGCAGAGGGAGGATGTCCCCGGAGATGGAAAAGGTGGCTTTTTCTCTTAGAGATGGGGAGATCAGTGAAATCCTTGATATCGACTCTGCGTATCATATCATTCAGTTGTTGGATAGAAAGGCACCAAGGCAAAAGATGTTTTTTGAGGTCAAGAACAGGATAAGGAGGGAGTTGGCAAGCAAAGAAAAAACAAGGATTACGGATAGTAAAAGAGACGAATTAATGAAGAAATACATTGTGAGAGCTTATCCGGAGAGGCTACCTGATCTCAAAGAGGTTTTGTTTAGACCTAAGATGACAGACGAGCGGTTTTTCGAAATGATGCGGGAGAGGCTTCCTTTAAAAATCGGAGAAGAATTGCGTTGAAAATTCCCGGCCTCTGAAATGAAATACCTTTTTTTATAGGCACCGCGGAGGTTCGATGCGATTGAGGCGTATCCTTAACTTCATCCGGTTGTTCATTGTTTAACCGGACCCGTGAGTCTTTTACTCCCTCGTTCGCAGGGAGACATGAAAACGTTTCCTTGGAATTTATAAACCCACCATCCTTGGGCGTGGAAAGGAGGTATTGATTATGAAAATCCGCATAATCTTAGTCTTTATGGCCTGCATTTTAGTGCTGCCAGCAACCGCATTCGGGGCTGACGGCCTGACCCTGTCAGACGTCCAAAACGCTATCAAAGCCAAAGGGGCTGACTGGGTGGCAGGCGAAACAGGGGTCTCAAAACTGACCTTGTATGAGAAGGCGAATCTGTGTGGCGTTCCTCAGGAACCGCCCCCGGAGCCCGAAGAAACATGGACTCCGCCCCCTGAAACGGTTATCCCTATCGGGACCTTTGACTGGCGGAATGTCAATGGTATGAACTGGATGACACCTGTAAAAAATCAAAATCCCTGTGGGACCTGCTGGGACTATTGCGCCATAGGCGTCATCGAGGCCCAGGTCAATATTGACAGGAATGACCCGGATGTGGATGTGGACCTCTCCGAGCAGATGACGCTCTCCTGCTGGCCCGGCCCCGGTAAGGCACACACCACCCCATGGTGCTCGGGCGGTTGGCCTCATTACACCTTTGATCAGGCCAGAAATGAAGGCGGCATACCCGATGAAGCCTGTTTCCCGGATACCTGCAAGACCAACAGTTGTCCGGCCGGGGGAAGACCCTGTGCGCCTTGTTCGGATTGGGAGAGTCGGGCGTGGACCATCAGTTCCTATCCGGGCGTGAGCCCTCACACGGTCGCCGCCTATAAAGCTGCGCTTCAATATGGTCCGCTTGCTGTGTGTTTTGAAGTCCCCGATGACTGGTACTTTTACAAGAGTGGAGTCTATTCCCCGACGATTAAATCCCCGGAATGGGCCGAACTCTTTGAACCCGGCCAGCCAAACCACTGTGTGGTGCTGGTGGGATACAGCGATCCGGGTCATGACCCTATGCATCCTCAAGGGTATTGGATTGTGAAGAACAGCTGGGGACCGGGTTGGGGCACTGACGGTTATGGTGCCGTAATATATGGGGGCTTTGAACAATATGCCTATTGTTACAGGGTCGTGGGAACTACCGGGCCGTCACCGGCGATCGATCTGACACTCTATTATGACTGGGGCAAAGACGGTACATTCGCCTCGTCAAGTCTGCAGCTGTATCCGGGGAGCTATCCCGTGCCATTTACCACCGGTGATGGAGGCAGTGGGTTCCTCGAATTTTTCATCGGGGACGCCATGACGCTTGATTTTAAGACCGGTTGTTGCCCCATGTATACAGGTCCCTGGTACGGTTACATGGATTGCAAGGACGGTGCGTGCGGCAATGAGCCGGGCTGGTTCTATGTTGGCGGCCCCACCGACGCGCAGGCCACGAATAGGGCAGGGAGATCAGCTGATGGTTCACCCTTTCCGTCCTCTCAGGGCCAATAACTGGAAAGGAGGTCAAAAATGAAGAGAATGACATTGATTTTATTCCTGGCCGTCTTTGTTCCCTTGGCTTTCGGTTCCGTTGCCAAGGCCGACCCGATCCAACTAACCCTGTATTATGATTGGGACAAAAATGGGGTTTTTTCCGCCGCCGGGCTGACCCTGGACCCGGACACCGGGACCTTTACCACGACAGACGGGAGCTACGGGGATTGGGAGATGTTCATCGGTAATGTCATGGCTCTGATCTTTCGAAACGGGGCATGCCCTCTTTATGCGGGCCCGTTTTACGGTTTCATGGCCCGCAGGAGCACTGTGGACGGTTGTGACTATACCCCAAGTTGGTGGTATCTCGGGCCGGGTCGGGCGGAGGCGCTTTCTGTCGATCCGAATGACCCCTTGGATTCCTCCGGGCAGTAATCAACGTGCTTCCCGTTTCAAATGCGAGGGCAACACTGCCGTATCGGTAGGTTGCCCTCGGGAGTTTTGGGGAATCGTATGGTATTATTTTTTTGTTTGGAACCATCTCTTTTAAACAGGTTTCAAAAAAATTCATAAGATGGTCAAAGAAAGAAACAAAAAAAAGCAGTTTACCCTCCTTATAGCAGTGCTGGGACTCCTTTCCGGCCTAGCAAGAGCAGAAACCGGAGGCGAGCCTTCCATGGTCGGTTTTTCATCAAAAAATCTCAAGAGGGTCTCCGTATCCTCTTCCAAGGCCCAAGAGAGTTTTTGCAGTGGTAACCCATCGAAAAGCAATGTGCTTCCGGATCTGAATCAAGTGGACAACTACGATCACATCTCCCGAATTTTTCATCTGGGTGAAGGAGGAAAATTCCTTTTATCAAGAAATGGATTTCTGGTGCTGGATGAGGCCTTTCAACATGCCGATATGATAAATGTCTACAAGATGTTAGAAAGGGAAGGCATCCCCGTTTTTGTGACCTCCGACAGTGTGCTCCATCTCTTTCACATCCAATTCGTCCAGGCCCTGGCGAATATTGAAAAAAGGCATCTCATACCCCTTTTAAAAGAGATCAGCAGGGCCATGATGGCCGACTCTCACCAGGTCTTTAAGACGACGAAGGGCGTGTTGAAGGAGGCTGCAAAAAGAAATACGGCGTTCTTTGCGGTGGGGCTCAAGTTGCAGGAGCCGGAGGCCTCTGTTCCCGAATTCATCGCAAACGATGTGGTTGGCGAGATTCAAAACATAGAGGACCACCGTGCTTTTGCGAGGAGTCCAATTTTCGGATATAGGGAAGACTTCTCACAATATGTTCCAAGGGGATATTATAGCCGAAATAAGGATCTCAAGAACTACTTCAAGGCCATGATGTGGTATGGCAGAATGGCTTTTTTGCTCAAGGCCGGGCTCATTTCAGAAGAAGGTGCCCAAGTCCAGACCCTGCAGGCCTGTCTTATCGCGGCATCCCTTCCCAGGGTAAGACTGGGAGAGAGGAGCGCTGCAGAAATCTGGGAAAAAATATATCGTATTACCGGATTTTTTGTTGGATCGGCAGATGATTTGACTCCTTCCGACTATAGAGTGGCCATGGAAAAAGCGGGGATCGACATATTTCGGATGGCGTTATCTGAAGAAGAGGACACCCTGCTTGGCGTCCGGGCGAAATTGGCAGGCCTGGAGCGACCGAAGATCTTTGGAGGAACCGAAGTGTGTGCGATACGGCCGCCCGTTACAAAGGAGAAGGTGGAAAGGTGCCTGGACGAGACGCGAGGCATGCGACTCATGGGCCAGCGTTTCATCCCCGACTCCTACGTGTTTCAGAATTTGGTCAATCTCACCCATACGGCAAATAGATCTCCATTCACTTTGGTCAGAGTGCACGGTGCGGCAATCAGGGGGTTTCCTCGAGGATTGGATCTTATGGCCCTGCTGGGTTCGAACAGGGCCAAAGAGATTCTCACGCTCGAGGGTGATACCGATTACAAGGGATATGATGCGGAGTTCAATCGTCTTGAAGAAGATTTTGAAGGAATCGAGGCAGGGCAGTGGACCAAAAGCCTTTACTGGAACTGGCTCGGTTGCTTGAAGACGCTCCTGATGAATACCTACGAAAAAGGTCGTCCTTCCTTTATGCAAACGAATGCCTGGCAAGACAAGCGACTGCACACCGCCCTTGCATCCTGGGCACAACTTCGACACGATTCCATTTTATATGCCAAACCCAGCTATACCCCTACCGCCGCAATGCCCGCAAAGGAAGAACCGGCTCCCGGCTATATCGAACCTCTCCCCGAATTTTACGAAAGACTCAGGGATCTCACGCTCAGGATGAAAAAGAACTTGCTTGCCTGGGGGGGCTTGGAGGATTCGGTAAACAAAAGACTCGGAATTCTGAGCACGGTATTGGAAAGGCTTGCTCAGATTTCAAGGAAAGAGTTGGAAGGTGAGGCCTTGTCAGATGGGGATTGCAAGCTGATTAGGGATTTTGGGAAACTTTTTGAAGCCGTGACGCACGGCATAGGCAAGGAAGGAAAGCGGACCCTCACTATTGCCGATGTGCATGCCGACCTGAACAGCGGTGAGGTGCTTGAGGAAGGGGTGGGCTACGCAAACACCATGCTGGTTGCCTTCAATCACCCTGACGGCAGGATGGTGTTAGGGGCCGGTCCGGTTTTTTCCTACTTTGAATTCAAATGGCCCATGACGGATCGATTGACGGACGAAAAATGGGAGGAGATATTACACTCGGGAAAAGGTCCTGAACGACCCCAATGGGTAGGAAGTTTTACTGATGGAAGTTTTGGGG
>CAYNYM010000163.1:0-6945 GCA_964401325.1 uncultured Desulfobacteraceae bacterium
AAAGCCCTCGCGTATAATCAGTACTGTAATGAGTGAAACGAGTACAAGGAATGAACCGGAACGGTAAAGATCATCATGGAAGAAATGCAGCAGGCCGATCAACCCCTGTTCACGACCCTGGCCCGTTTTGTCTACCAGAGATTTGGCGTGGACATCCCTGCAGTCGTCTGGAGCCAGATAGAGGTCCCGGAGCACCTCAGAACGCGTGTCGCCATCACCGATCACAAGGGCAATGAACTGGAATCCGGGAGAGACATCCTTCACCTGATGCGGGGCAACGGGTCCCCCGGGGTGAGCCCCGATTCCTCGGTCTGGGAAAAGGCACAAAACCAATGGGAACGAAAGGGCCTCACGTCCTGGGATTTCAACACCCTGCCTGCAAGCATCACCCTGGGCGCCCATCTCACGGCCTATCCGGCCCTGGCCCCCGTTGGTGGCGGTGTGGATATCCGTCTCTTTCAAGGCCATGAGGAGGCCCTGGCCTCCCACAAAAGAGGGGTCCAGACCCTGCTCTCTCTTCGCCTGGCCAGGGATCTGAAATATCTCAAAAAAAACTGGCCCCTGCCCCTTAGTGCGGGCCGGGCCGCCACCTACTTCGGGGGTGCCGGTGCCGTGGAAAAGCTTCTCTATCAGACCCTTTTGGACCGCCTTTTTCAGAAAGATCTTCGGACCAGAGAGGCCTTCGAAAACTTTGCCGCCACGGTTTCCTCCGTCATGTTCGAAAAGGCCCGGGAACTGAGAGACTCGACGGCAAACCTCCTCAAGGCCTATCACCAAACCCGCACGGCCCTGCACACCATGGAAAAATCCAAGCCTGGAAATCGGGCGGCCCTCGTCCTATGCGCCCGCATCAGAGAAGATTTGGATATCCTGGTGCCCCGAAATTTTCCGGCCGACTATTCCCCGGATCGACTGGCCGAGATTCCGCGGTACCTCAGAGGCATGGAGATCCGGGTGGAACGCGGGGTCAACAACCCCGAAAAGGACCAGGCCAAGGCCCTTCAGGTCCGACCCTTTATAGAGGCCCTTGCTGAAATGGAAAAAGGACTTTCCCCCCATGCCACCGGGGAAAAGCGGGAGGCCGTGGAGGTCTTTAGATGGATGATCGAGGAGTTCAAGGTCTCCCTTTTTGCACAGGAGCTGAAGACCCGGTTTCCCGTTTCCTCAAAGCGGCTTGAAAAGCAACGCAAGGAGATCGACCGGATGGTGTGAGGAGTCTGAGTCGAAAATATTTCTATTGGCTTGCCGATTTTTTACCGATATTATGAATAAGAAAATATGGAGGATGAATGATGAGAAGATCTTCGATTGCAGGGCTTGTCTTACTCTCCTTTTTTGCCTTTTGCGGTCATCCCGAGATGTCGGAAGGTGCGCCGGGGCCAAAGATGTCAATCAAAGAAAGGGCCTTCCATTTCGGGGACGTGAAGGAGGGGGACATCATTGAACATGCCTTCACGGTGCTCAATGAAGGGGACGCGGAACTGGAAATCAAGGGCGTGAGGCCCGGCTGAGGCTGTTCGGTGGCCTCTTTTGACAAGGCCATTCTCCCCGGCGGGGAGGGTAAAATCACCGTCAAGATAGACACCAAGGGTTACAGTGGGAAACGCTCTTGGGGTGTCATGGTCTATACGAACGATCCCGCTGCCCAAAAAGCCTCTCTGAGCCTCAGGGCCAATGTCAAGGTGCCGGTATACCTGTCATCCCGTCGCGTCTACCTTCACGCTTTCGAAGGGCAGAGCAGCTCAAAAGGGATCCTTGTGAGGGGCAAACTGGCCAAACCCCTGACCATTGAACCCGTAAAGTTTACCCTTGAAGGAAAGGCCAATTACACAATCGAGGAAGTCGAAGAGGGCCGAGCCTTCAAGATCCGGTTTTCGAGTGTCCCGGGGCCCCCGCAAAATGTTCGAGGGCGACTGCAACTCAAGACCAACTACCCTGAAAAGCCTCTCTTGACCATCGAGGTCATCGTTAAAATCGTCAAGAATACGCAACAGTAAGAGACTGTGGCAAGATTCCGGCCTCTCTCCCAGACATTCGGGGAGAGGCCTTCGGGCTCCTTCACCTATGTCTGCCTATCCGGGCAGCCCCCGGACGTTAGGTCTCAGGACCTATGGTCCATCTTCCACCGCTTATAGGCGACGACGTCTTTTTCTATGATCAGCAGGCAAAGCCAGATCACCAGGGCATCGTCGATCTGGCCAAATCCCAAGATATAATCGGGTATAGCGTCAAGGGGGCTGAGGACATAGAGGACGGCAAGCAGGATGCTGCCGAAGGTCCAGTAGGGGACCTTGCGGTATTTTCCCTGCAGATAATCCGCGATCATGGGGGGCAAGAACTTGATATTTTCTATGATGCGATAGAAAATATTGAGCTTGAATAAATTCCTGCCACTTCCTCCTATATTACTCATATGGGCTGACTACCTCGTGTGGTCAATCATGGCTTGGACAGAGATTGAAAAAAACAGGTTTCCGATTCGCATCGTCAGGTGCCCTTGAATGCATTTGATCTCGGCATGCCGTTGGATACAAGCGTCTCGGAAAAGGCACTATATCTCAGGAAATCGTTCTCGTCAAATTTCAACATCAAGCCCTGCCCTTTCTTGTCTGTGCAGGGGGGCAGGGTATCCTGCCATCTAATGGCGGGAAACGCGGTCCGTTCCGGAATGAACCAACCCCTGTTGTCCCTTTTATGCCTACTCCCCTAAATCGAACCCAGGCGGCAACATGCCGGAATCAGACTCTTTTCGAGGCAGGGGCCTGATCTCCTGTGCGCTGTTGTCCTGCGGCACATCCAGAATGAAGTGGTCCTCCACGCCTCCTTTGGACTGGTAGACCAGGCCGATTTTTCGGGCCCTGGCCAGGTATGATTCCGAGGCCAGGCGGAGTTCGCCCAAGGGCTCGACAATAACGGCCGCCGCCCCGGTCACCGGGCACTTATTTTCACAGTAACCGCATCCGTTGCACCTGTTTTCGTCGATCACGGGTACGGTCACGCCGTGTCCCGCCGTAAACTGGTTTGAGATGGCATTGTAGGGGCATATCTCATCGCAGATCAGGCAGGTCCTGTCCTGCTCCCAGGCAATGCACCGGGTCTTGATGATGCGTGCCGTGCCCACCTTGGCGTGTTTTTTCTCTTCCAAATCCAGGGGTCTTATGGCCCCCGTCGGGCAAAGGTGCCCACAGACATTGCAGTTCTGCTCGCACCCGGCCAGCCGGGCCGTGATCTTGGGAGTCCAGAGGCCCGAGATGCCGGCCTCTAACCACACGGGTTGGAGGGTATTGGTCAGACAACCCTTCATGCACTCCCCGCAACGCACGCAGAGGTCCTGAAAGGCCGGTTCGGGCAGGGCCCCGGGAGGGCGGATGAGGCGTGAGGAGCGCAGAGCCCGGCGAGATTCACCGCCGTGGATATGATGGAGGTTTGTCATGGTCAGGGCCGCGGCGGCCACGCCGGCCAGGCCTGCACCTACAACCTTTCGCCGACCAAAATCGATCTTGGGCTGCTGTACGTTTCTCTCTCCGGTTATCCCAAAGGAAACGGCATGCTCCGGGCAAACATCCCTGCACTTCAGACAGGTGATGCACTCGGATTGGGCCGTTGTCACGAAATCCTCTCCAATGGCGGCCATGGGGCAGGCGCACACGCATCGCCCACATCCGGTGCACGCCTCGGACACATGCCGTCGAAAAAGGGGCTTACGGCCCAACAGGGCCAGGATCGCCCCGGCCGGACAGAGATTCCGGCACCAGAACCGCGGCTGGACCAGGGCCGACAAAAAAATACCGACCATCATCACCGCCACAAACAGATTGGCATTGAAATGGGGGACGGGATAGTGAACAAACGAGAGACGCCCCAGACCTAAGAGGGGGAAAACGGGCCGGAGGACATCCAGAAAGGCATTGACGATCATGAGGGCAAGAGGATGGATCACCAGGGCGTAAAACCGCGTGATCAGAGAGAGAGGCGAAAAAAGAAAGACAAGAGAAATGCCCGTCAGGGCCGCGCCCGCAAGACCGGCCAGGAAAAAATACTTCAGATACCGAAATTTCCCGGCGTTTTCGAAGGTATTCCTGCCGTTCCCCCTTCTCCCGCCCCGTATGATCCGGTCCGAGAAGTCAAGGGTTGTCCCCATGGGGCAAATATAGCCGCAGAAAAATCGACCGAGGATCAGGGCCGAACCCATGATCACCAGGGCCCAGGCCAGAGGGCGAACAAAGGTACGGGCGGCAACCATGGAACCCAGGGCGATCAGGGGATCGAAACGCAGAAAAATATTCACATCAAACCAGGCAGGAAGGGGATAAGCGGCCAGCCCCAGCAGAAGGAGAAAAAGGAGAAAGACAGGGACCTGAATCAGCCGCTGAAATCTCATCAAACAGAAACCTCTTTGATGACCTGGTTCGCAATATCCATATGACCCAAACCCCGCTCGTGCGCCATGCGGATATGTTTGACCTGACTCGCCTTGAAGGTCTTTCCGTACCATGTGCCCAGTTCCACGGCCATAGCGTCCGCCGCCACCATGTCGGTAGAGGCGATGATCTTATTGAGGGAAATCACTTTGCCGGGCCCCCCCGGACCTCCCGTGGAAAGAATACGGGAGGCGTCGATTACGGTCAAATGGGGACGCAGAACCGTGCAAAGATCCACAATGGCCGTGTTCAAATCCATGTTCACATGAAACTCCCACCGGTTGTATATGAGACCCATCATGCCCTTCATGGCCAGGCTCACGCCGGTGGCACTGTGGGATTTGGCCACGGGGGCGGCAATCAGGACGTCCGCCTCGAGGACCGGCTTCATGATTTGAGTGGCATTCAATTCCTTGCCCCCGGGGACCTCGACCTTCTCGAAAAATCGTTCATTGTCGAGGAATTGAACGCCGGTTCCGGGGAGATTTCCGCAAAAGGACTTCAGCCCGGAACGCTCAAGGCAGAGCTCCCTGTCTCGAAGGGGGTTGTCCAGGATCTGCACGGATGAGGCCCCCGCCTCCCGGCACAGGACCGTCAGTTCCCGCACCACATCCGGGTGGGTCGTCGATCCCATATCCGGGGGATTGGGAAAGCTCATGTTGGGTTTGATCACGACCCGTGCACCTTTTTTCACAAAGTGCCCTATCCCGCCGACGGCCTCGACCGCCGCCCGGGTCGCGGGTCCGGGAAGTCCCCCGGCCACGACGACATCCGGAGCCCTTTCCGCCGCCCGGGCCCTTTTGCTGAAGAGGCCCGACAGGGCCGACCCTGCCGCTGCATAGGTCACGCATTGGGCGGACTTCTCAATAAATTCCCTGCGATTCATCCTGAGGTAAATCATATTGACTCCTGAGTGGTTATGAACACCCATCCATTCATTGTAAAACCATTCATTTTTTTGATCAATATAACTTCCTGATGTTCATTACCATACACGACGATATGAGGTGGGGATCTCATCCGCGGGCTGAGGCAATGCGTTGGGACGTCAAGGTGAAATTCGGGAATGATCTTGAACGAACAAAACCCAAATGGCGCATCTGCGGGGAATAAGAGTTACAAGTGATCTAAAGTCTCGAGTGACTAAAATTACGGTAACGCTCCGCGACCTTCATAAGGAAAACGCTCATAAGAAAGGGTCCGAAATTTCAAGTCGCCCACATTTTTTGGAGTACAGTGATGGAGTAATGAAAGGACTTTTCCTAACTGCTAAGGCAACATTTCATGACCACCATTTCAAGAATCCCACAGTTGCCCCTATTCTTGCCAATACCCCCAATCCCGCAGGTGACGGGATCTTTGACTCCCCCTTCAAAGATCCCGTTACACGGAGAAAGACCAGATTTTTAGCAGCGAAAAAATCCTATTGATCTTTGCCTGCCACGCTTCAGCGGGGTTCATCCTGTCTGGTTCTTTTTCTTAGTTAGTGTCCATCCAGAAATCAGAGATTTCAGGATGGAACGGTCGGCGATCAGCAGTCAGCAGTAAGCTAATGCGTTGTTTTGTATTGTCTTTTGTCCCGCCATGGCGGGACTGAAAGCTGATTGCTGATAGCCACGTCCGGGAATGACTATTTCCGGATGAGCACCAGTTAAAGATTCAAGTCAGCGGTTTACGCTTAGTCAAAGGCCATGTCCGTCTTCCACACCTCCCAGACCTTGCCGACAAGGTCCGGTCCCGGTTTCAAAGTCACCTTCCCCGGTCTCCAGCCGGAAGGCGTGGCCTCGGCTCCCTTTGTGTTTCGCACGTGCTGAAACGCATGAATCTGCCGGAATGACTCGGAAACATTTCTGCCCACAGGAGGCGTAAGGACCTCAAATCCCTGGACCACACCCTCGGGATCGATGATAAACCTTCCCCGTGTTTCTACACCGGCGTCTTCGTCGTAGATGCCATAGGCGGTACCCACCTTTCCGCCGCTATCTGAGAGCATCGGAAAAGGAACCCCCCCTTCTACCATTTTGGAGAGTTCGTTGTCGTTCCACATTTTGTGGACAAAGACACTGTCGATACTCATCGACAGCACCTCTACCCCAAGTTCCTGAAATTCAGCGTATTTTTCGGCAACTGCCGAAATCTCGGTCGCTCAGACAAAGGTAAAGTCACCAGGATAGAAACAAAGAACAACCCACTTTCCGAGGTACTCCGATAGTTTCACGCTGACAAATTTGCCTTGATGGTATGCCGGGGCACTGAAGTCCGGGACTTTTTTCCCGATTCGAATCATGTTGGTCACCTCCTTCTTTTCTTCCGATATGGGTCCGGTGTCTTCCGATTTTACAGTTTCTCCCACAGGGCCGCCCGTTGGTCGCGCGCAACCGACCTTTATTTCCTCTCCCATAGGCCGTCTCCTTATATTTTGCCTGCTTTGATGATTTATTTCATTTTCCACCGTCCCGATAGCATCATGTTACAGCGTCTTGCATACCTGCTCCAAGGCCGCGGCCATGGCCTCGTCCTCTTT
>CAYNYM010000164.1:0-6912 GCA_964401325.1 uncultured Desulfobacteraceae bacterium
CCCCGAATCCGTGCTGCGGGCCGAAGAGGGCCTTGAGGTGTCCGGGCAGGCGTTCGGCGATGACCTGGTTTCCCGGTCTGAGACGGCCGTCCAGGGAGGCCTGGTTGGAGAGATAGCCCAACCTGCAGGCCTTTAATTTTTTCCAGTAATCATCTCTGAACACATCAAGTCCGCAGGCAACTTTGTTCATCTGCCCTTCTCCCGGGGTGCTGTTTGGATGTGGCTGAAAACCACGTTCCCTGGCCCCCCTTGGCAAGGGGGCATGCTCCTCAACTTGAGGCACGTTGTGCACTGCTTTTCGCCCCTGTAACCGCCCTTCCCGGAAGCAGACCTTACCCGGATCCTCAGGGGAGGGGATTACCAACGGAGACAAGCTACCAAATGGTGTTGACAGGGTCAACTGCATACGGTGACCCCCGGTCCCCCATCAAGGCAGGATATGGGAGTCGGACGGTGGATTATTTCCTGGCCGGATGTGCCGAATTGCCACTTGCCATGGGGGGATCTTTTTGATTACACTTTGTTTGCCAATTTGCTTCACCACATTGGGCACTCAGACCAGATCACGGTGCCGATAAAGGGGTGATGCCGCTTTTATTTGTCTTTAAAAACCTGGCCCTTAGGGCCGGGATGCTTTATTTTAAACGCCTCGGCAACTGCGAAAAATTTTCTTTCACGATTTGTACTTTCACTGTTTTTGTCCGGCCACAGCAGGACTGACGGCTGGTGGCACGAATCGCGTCCTGCCCCTTGCCGGATGGGCAACAACCCTAAGGAAAGACAGGGAACCCCTCTATGATGGTCAATGCACGAAGAGTCTTCTCGTTAAAGGGCATCGCTGGTTTTGTCTTTGGTGGTCTGTTTTTTTTCGGGTGTGCCGCCGGGGAGAGGATTACCTATGAGCGGATCAAGGTAGGCCATGGGGAGGGGAAATTACGGTCTTTTCTAAGCGTTTCCCAGAACGGTCCTTCCGGGTTTTCCCATTCCTCCGGGCCTTTGGGTCTAAAGAAAATGATTAAAATGGCCCTCGGAAACAATCCGGAAATGGACCAGGCCGTTGCCCGTATTCGGCAGTCGGAGGCCATGATCGACCGGGCCCTGGCCTCATTTTGGCCGGTATTGTCGGCCTATGGTGAATATGTTCAGGGAAATGCCCCCTCGGCCTATCTTTTCAAGACAATCGATCAGAGACGGCTGCCCCCGGGTGTCGATTTCAACGACCCGGGCTGGTTTGAGAATTATGAAGTGGGTTTTCAGGGGCGGCTCAACCTGTTCAACGGGGGCAGGGACCGACTCCGCAAACAAATGGCCGAGACAGGGCTCAAGGTGCACGAACTGGATCGGGAGGGTGTGGAAAACGCCCTAATCACTTCGGTCATTCAGACCTATTTCAATATATCCGCAACCCGGGAGTATATTCAGATCGCACGGGAATCCGTGGCCACGGTCGAGGCCCAGTTAAGGGTCATGCAGGTCCGTTTTGACGCTGGGGGCGCCCTCAAGTCCGATATCCTGTCCCTGCGCGTGCGGCTGGCCCAGGCCAATGAGGATCTGGTTCGGGCCCACAACAATTACAGCCTTTCCATTGCGGCCATGGCCAACCTTCTCGGTCTGGACCCGGACACCGCGCTTGACTTGAAGACCGAGGAAGGCGCCCCGGAGGATTTTCCCGCCGATTATCAGACTGGTCTGTCCTATGCCTTGGCACACCGTCCTGAACTGAGGAGGCTCAGGCAGGAGATCGTTCAATCCCATATGGGACTGGAGATGGCCCGCGCCCAATACCTTCCCCGCCTGGATGCCCAAATGAAATACTACCTCGACGATGAATCCCTTGACTTTGACAGGGAAAGGGAGAACTGGACCGCAGGAGTGCTGTTGCACTGGGATTTTTTCACGGGATTGAGCACAAAGGCGGATATCACCAGGGGCGAGGCCCTTCTCGAAGAAATGCTGGCTGCGGATCGCCGGTTGATCAATGCGGTAGCGCTGGATCTCAAGACCGCGTACCTGAAGCTGGATGAGGCCAAGGCCAGGCTTGTCGTGGCCCGGGCCAGCGTGGCGGAGGCCCGGGAATCTCTCAATCTGGTCAAAAGACAGTATGAGGGCGGTTCGGCGACCATTACGCGGTACCTGGACGCGGAGCTGGCCCGAAACAAGGCTGAAATACGATCAACGGCCGCCTTCTATGACCGGGGAAAGGCCTTGGCGGAACTGGGAAGGGCATTGGGATACTGGGCGGAGTATGCCGGGGAGGTGTTCAGGGGCGATGAGCAATAACCCGAAAAAGGGGCGGCGGATTCTGCTCTGGTTCGGCTGCGGCACGGGCCTGGCCCTTCTCATACTTTACATGGGCGGTTTTTTTACGTCCGAGAAGATCGGGCCCGGGAACCGGGTTCATATCGCTGAAAGGGAAATCGCGCCCGAGGCCGCAGCCCAGGCCGTCGTGGAAACCATCATGGAATATTACGAGGCCGTGGGCACGGTGCGACCTCGGAGAGAGGCCAGTATCGAGGCCCAGGTGACCGCCAGGATCCTGGAGGTGCGCGTCCGGCCGGGTGACAGGGTGCTCAAGGGGGATGTCCTGATGGTCTTGGACAGTCGGGATTCCCGGGCCCGCCTGGAACAATCCGCGGCGGGACTCCTGTCGGCCAAGGCTCGCCGCTCGCAGGCCGCCCAGGCCGTTTCGGCCGCCCGGGCCGCCTATGACCAGGCGGCCTCCGCCTACAAACGCATAAAAAACTACTATACCTTCGAGGCTGCGACGGCCCAGGATCTTGAACAGGCTAAATCCACCTTCCTTCAGGCCAAGGCCGGGGTAAAACGGGCGGAAGACGGCCTCAGGGAAGCGGAGGCCGGCGTGAATCAGGCCGGAAAGATCGTGGAACAGGGGAAGATCGCCGTAAGCCACAACAAGATCCTCGCGTCCGAGGAAGGAGAGGTGGTCAGGCGGCTTGCCCAGCCGGGGGACCTGGCCTGGCCGGGAAAGGCCCTGGTGGTTCTCCAGACTCGGGGGGCACTGAGGTTGGAGGCGATGGTTCGTGAGGGCCTCATCAACCGGGTGGCCCCGGGTACCGGGCTGCAGATTGTGTTGAGCGCCGGGCAAAAGACCCTGGAAGGGAAGGTGGAAGAGGTGGTCCCCTCGGCCGATCCCATGACCCGGACCTTCCTGGTCAAGGTCGGACTGCCCCGGGATCCGGAACTCTTTCCCGGCATGTTCGGCCGACTCAGGGTCCCGGTCCATGAGCGCAGAGTGGTCCTTGTCCCCAAGGACGCCGTATCGCACATCGGACAACTGGAGGTGGTGACGGTCAAAGAAAGGGACACGTGGCAAAGGATTTTCGTCAAGACGGGCCGGGAGTTCGGGGAAAAAATTGAAATCCTCTCCGGCCTTCGGGGTGGGGAAACGGTCGGCCTCAAAGGAGGAGACGATGCCTGACAAGGATCCCGGACCTACCGGTCTGATTCCCCGAATCGTTCATCGATTTCTCACCTCAAAACTTTCCATCCTCCTGATTCTTATCTCCCTGTCCATGGGGGTTGCCGCCCTCATCCTGACCCCCCGTGAAGAGGAGCCCCAGATCGTCGTTCCCCTGGCAGACGTCTTTGTCATGGCACCCGGGGCGAGCGCCGAGGAGGTGGAAAGGCTGGTGGCCACTCCCTTGGAGAGACTCCTGTGGCAGGTGGACGGTGTGGAATATGTCTACTCCATTTCCCGCCGGGACATGGCCGTTGTGACGGTGCGGTTTTTTGTGGGAGAGGACCGGGAGCGGTCCCTGGTCAAGCTGCACAACAAGATCACCATGAACAGGGATGAGGCCCCACCCCTTGTGCGGGGCTGGGTGGTGAAGCCCGTTGAAATCGATGATGTCCCCATCGTTACCCTGACCCTCTACTCGGATCGATATGACGACCACGAGCTGCATCGCATCGGGGAAGAGGTCCTGGCGCGCCTTTCCGAGGTGGAGGACATTTCCAGGACGTTCATTGCGGGCGGACGAAAACGGGAGGTCCGGGTTGAATTGATCCCCGAGCGCATGGCGGGATTCGGGGTCTCAAAGCTTGAGGTCTACAAGGCCCTGAGCGGCACGGATGCATCCATTACGGCCGGGACATTCAGCCGCCTTAACCGGGAAATCACGATAACCAGCAATGCCTTTGTGACCACCGCCGGGGAGGTGGAAGACCTCGTGGTCGGGGTTCACCAGGGCCGCCCGGTCTACCTTCGGGATATCGCAGCGGTGCTGGACGGGCCGGAGGAGGCCCGAAACTATTCACGCATAGGGTTTTCGCGCCTTCATCTTCAGGAACAGGGCCGTGAGGAAGAGGCCGTCACCTTCCCGGCCGTCACCCTGGCCCTTGCCAAGAAACGGGGAACCAATGCCGTTTTGGTGGCACAAAACATCCTTTCAAGATTGGAGGGACTCAAGCAAGACGTGATGCCGGCAGGTGTCCGGATCGAGGTGACCCGCAATTACGGTCAGACGGCACGGCAGAAGGTGAGCGATCTCATAAATTCCCTGGCCTTTGCCATACTCACCGTGGTCGCTCTCCTGGCCCTGACCCTGGGTTGGCGTGAGGCCCTGGTGGTCGCCGTGGCCGTTCCTATCAGCTTTTCCCTGGCGCTCTTTGTCAACTATATGTTCGGGTATACCATCAACCGGGTCACCCTCTTTGCCCTCATCCTTTCTCTGGGGCTCGTGGTGGATGACCCCATCACCAATGTGGACAATATCCGGCGCCACATCCTGGCGGGCAGGCGGAGGCCCTTTGCGGCCACGCTCTTTGCGGTCAAGGAAGTCCTGCCGCCTGTGATCATGTCCACGCTGGCCATTATCGTCTCCTTTACCCCCATGTTTTTTATTACCGGAATGATGGGACCCTATATGGCACCCATGGCGGCAAACGTCCCGCTGACCGTCTCCTTTTCGACCCTCTGTGCCCTGACCATCGTGCCCTGGATGTCTTACCATCTTCTGAGACGTCGGGGAGCGCCGGAGGGAGAGAAGGGGGGAAGCGGGGTACGGAAAGACGGGACGCCCGAATGGGTCAGACGGGCCTACCGATGGGTCGTCAATCCGTTCCTTGAATCCGGGGCAAAAAGATGCCTGCTTCTCCTTCTGGTGCTGTTGCTCCTGTTGGGATCTTTCGCCCTGGCCCTGTACCGTTTCGTGCCACTGAAAATGCTTCCCTTTGACAATAAAAACGAGTTCCAGATCGTGGTGGACATGCCGGAAGGCACACCCCTCGAGGCCACGGATCGGGTCGTCGGGCATTTCGAAGACTACCTGAGGGGGGTGCCCGAGGTCACCGGTTTTGTCTCCTATACGGGCATGGCCTCACCCATGGACTTCAACGGACTGGTCCGGCATTACTACCTTCGGGAGGGTGGGCATGTGGCCGATATTCGAGTCAACCTGGCCGACAAGGGGGTGCGGGAATATCAGAGCCATGAAATCCTGCTCAGGCTCAGAGCGGACCTGGAAGATTTGGCCCGGTCTCAGGGGGCCCTGATCAAGATCGTCGAAGTGCCTCCCGGTCCGCCGGTCTTCTCCACCCTGGTGGCGGAGGTCTACGGGGCACCGGACAAGTCCTATGGGGAATTAATCCAAGGGGCCGGCACCGTCAAGCGGCTCATGGGCACCGAACCCTTTGTGGTGGATATCGACGATACGGTCGAGACCCCCAGGGAACGGATCGATTTTGTACCGGACAAGGAAAAGGCGGCCCTTCACGGTATCTCGTCCGAAGCAATCATTCAGACCTTGAGAATGGATTTGAGTTGCGGGCACGCCACGGTGCATACCCCGGGAGAGCGTCAATGTCTCCCCATCAGGCTGACCTTTCCCAGGGAAAAGCGGACAGGCACGGCCGCCCTTTCTCAGATCCCGGTCAAGACCCAAACCGGCCACATGGTCCCCCTGGCCGAAATTGGGCGATTTGTAAACGTGCCGGAGGATCAGCCCATCTACCACAAGAACCTGGAAAGGGTCGTGTATGTCTTTGGAGAGACGGCGGGACGGGCCCCGGCCGAAGCGGTGCTGGATATGCAGAAGAGGCTTTCGAAAGATCCCCCGCCGACCGGGGTTCGCATCAACTGGGCGGGTGAAGGGGAGTGGAAGATTACCCTGCGGGTCTTTCGTGACCTGGGCATCGCCAACATGGCGGCCCTCATGGGTATCTACATCCTGCTTGTCCTGCAGATGAATTCCTTTTTCATGCCCCTTTTGATCATGGTTGCCGTTCCCATGACCCTCATCGGGGTCATGCCCGGGTTCTGGCTCTTCAACGTATTTTTTGCAAAATCCATCAACGGGTTTCAGAATCCGATGTTTTTTACGGCTACCAGCATGATCGGAATGATTGCACTCGGGGGCATTGTTATCCGCAATTCCCTGGTCCTCATAGAGTTTATCCAGGATGCCCTGCTCAGCCGGGTGCCTCTCAAGGAGGCCATCCTGGAAAGCGGGGCCATAAGGTTTCGGCCCATCGTCTTGACGGCGCTGACAACCGCCATGGGGGCATGGCCCATTACCCTGGACCCGGTCTTTTCCGGACTTGCATGGGCCTTGATCTTCGGGCTTTTAGCCTCGACCTTCTTCACCCTGATCCTCATCCCGGTAGTCTACTATGCCCTGAACCGGAAAAAGGCGGCCCGGGTGCAGGAGGCCTGAGGGAAAGGGCCCGGGGTAGATTCCAATGGGCCTCTGAATTATCAGCAAGGCATGATCTGCCCCGCGCAGCGCGGGATTGCCTTCGATCGCGCCTGATTCCGGGCCGGAGGTCCTGGGGCGTATGACTTATAAGCCTCAGTCGTCACACCCCTCGGCGCTCGGCATCTGATCCTTTGTCGGTATTAACTGTTCAGGTTGTTTAGGCTGTAGGCTAAAGGCTATTAGTTTCCGAACCCTT
>CAYNYM010000165.1:0-3212 GCA_964401325.1 uncultured Desulfobacteraceae bacterium
CCTCTCCCAGTATCTCTCCGAGGCGGAAATGTCACTCGGATATACGAAGTTGGGCAAGGTGGCAAGCGCAACATTGACGGCCCGGCCGATACCCGTCTCCAGCATCCCCCCGCACCAGACCCCCATGCCATGCTCCCATGCGATATCGTGTACCTCCATCGCGGGCAGGATCCCGCCCACTCTTCCCTGCTTGATATTGATGATGCGGCAGGCCCCCAACTCCGCGGCCGCCCTGGCGGAATGCGGTCCGTTGATGGATTCATCCAGGGACAGGTGTGTTTTGAGCCGCGCCTGGAGTTTGGCGTGATCCAGAAGATCCTCGTGGGAAAGGGGTTGTTCAATCATCAGGAGTCTGAATTCATCCATGGCCTTCAAGGGATCCATATCCCCCAGCGTGTAGGCACCGTTGCCATCCACCATGAGGGGGATATCGGGATATCGCAGCCGGACTGCTTGTAATAAATCAAGGTCTTTTCCCGGTTTGATCTTGATTTTGATCCTGGGATACCCCGCTTCCAGATACCCGGTGATTTGATCGACCAGTTCCTCGGGTGTTCTTTGGATCCCGATGGAAACGCCCGACTGAACCCTGTCCTTCTCTCCACCCATGAGGGATGCAAGGGACTTGCCCTCTTCCGCCGCCCTCAGCACCCACAGGGCGTTCTCCACGACCGCCTTGGCCATGGCATGGCCTCGAAAAGGGGAGATCATTTTCAGGTACTCATCCGGTCCGGCAATATCCCTGCCCAGAATCGTCGGCAGGATAAAATCCCTGAGCATGTGCCGTACGGTGCCGATGGTTTCCTGCTGATAGAAGGGTTTGGCGCTGGCGACGCATTCGGAGTAGGCGGTCCTGTCCGGGGTATAGACCTTGAGGATCAGCTTCTCAAGATCCTTGTGCCGACCCATGCTCGTTTCAAAGGGACTCACCAGAGGCATTCGAATGTGGATCAGGTCGACCCTCTCAATCTTCATTCAATATCCCTCTCTCAGTGGAAAAGCGGAGTTCGACGGGCCGGGGTCAGGCTCAGGGGGCGGGATTTTGATCCCTTTTTCGCGGATGGCGGACCTTCTTCACACCGGCCTTGAGCCGTTCCGCCCGGGTTTCCGGAGAGGCCTTTCCCACGCAAAAGGTACTGAAATCCGCATAGAGTCTTTCAGCCCTCTCGGATCGCTCATACATGCCGTCGTCACAAAATTGAAGCGCCGCGATCACCAGAGACTCAAGGACTGCCGCTGCCGAGCAGAAACTCTGAAAAATGGACAGACCGTCCGAAGGGACAACGAGCTGCAAATCGGCGAGAGGAGAAAGAGGAGAAAACTCACTGTCGGTGAGCAAAAGGACCTTCGCCCCCGCATGGGAAAAGGCTGTCGCGACTTGCAGCGTCAGCCTGGCATAACGGCGATGGGTGATGGCAAAAAGGGTGTCCTTGTCGGTCACATCCACCAGTCGGTCAGGGAGGAGGGAGGCCTGAGGATCCAGGAGAATCGTATTCGGTCTGAGGTATCCCAGTAGAACATGGAGTAGATACCCGAGGCCGTAAGAGGTCCTCTGCGCCATGATAAACAGATTGCCCTTGGGATCGGCGATCATCCGGGCGGCCTTCATGAAGGTTTCCTGGTCCGTCCGGGCATGGGTATGTCGCAAATTCTTCATAATATAGGAGATGTTCCGGCCGAGGATATCCTCGCCCTTCTCCATGAGCTGTTTTTTCTTGAGGCTGTATCGCTGGATCGGGGTTTCAAGCCTGGAAACCACCTCCTGGCGCTGTTGATCTCGGAATGATGAGAAACCCTTGTAACCGAGCCGGGAAATAAAGCGGACCACCGTAGCCTTGCTCACACCGGTCTTCTGGCTTATGGTCGTCACGTTCTCAAAAACGGTCTCGGGAAAGCGTTGCGAAAAAAAGTCCGCAATCTTGCTCTCACTGGGCGTCAATTTGTCAAGCGAACGGATTCGTTCTATAAGGTCTTTGGAGGCCATAGCAAGAAATATTTATTGCATTAATGAAATATATGAAATATATGTTTCATTATTATTACAGTCTCTTCTTTCTGCACTGTCAACCAAAAAAAATGCCCGGGCAAGCTCTTCCCCCCAAAAGGGGCGTCTACGCAAGGAGGCCCACGCATGTCTTCGACGGATCGGGAATTCTATGATTGGCTGGTGGACATACGCCGCGATCTCCACCGTCACCCTGAAATCGCCCGGAACGAAAAGCGAACCACCGCCAAAATCGTTGAACTTCTGAGCGAATTGGACGTCGAGGTCCGCACTTTTCCGGACATGACCGGTGCGGTGGGCCTCATCAGGGGATCACGGGAGGGTCCCACCCTTGCGCTGAGGGCGGATATCGACGCACTGCCCATCCGGGAACTCAACGAAATCCCTTACCGGTCCCTGCATGAAGGGGTCATGCATGCCTGCGGCCACGATGCCAACACAACGATCATGCTGGGCGTGGCAAAAAAAATTGCAGACACCGGCCTGGCATCCAGCATTCAGGGGAACGTAAAGTTCCTTTTCCAGCCCGCCGAGGAAAGGGGGGCGGGGGCCAAGGCCATGATCGAAAGAGGGGTTCTGGAAGATCCCGGAGTGGATCGGATCTTGGCAGGCCACATGTCCACCGAACTCCCCGTCGGGACCGTGGGTGTCTTCCCGGGCCAGGGCTATGCCTCGGCCGACCGCTTTGAATTGACGATCAAGGGCCTGGGGGCCCATGGGGCGCGACCTGAGGAGGGCGTTGATCCCGTTGTAGCCGCATCATCCTTTGTCATGAGTATCCAATCGATCCTTTCCAGGAATATCAAACCAACCGAGGGGGCCGTCGTAACGGTCGGAAAATTGGTAGCAGGCGATGTGGGCAACGTCATTCCCGAATCCGCCCAATTGGAGGGCACTGTCCGGGCCCTGTCCGCCCCCGTTCGGGAGAGACTGATCCGGCGCCTGAAAGACATGGTGGAGGGACTTGAAAAGACCTATCAGGTTCGAACCGACTATCGCCTTTTGGAGGGGATTCCTTCCTGCACGAACGACAGCGAGGTAGCCCGCTTTCTCCATGAAACTTCGCAAGACCTCCTCGGTCCCGGAAACGTTTCCTACCTACCCCCGGTCATGGCCTCCGAAGACTTCGCTTACTTTACCCTCGAACGTCCCGGCGCTATCATGCGCCTGGGTTGTTCCAACGAAGACAAGGGGATCCTTTTCCCCC
>CAYNYM010000165.1:3222-6911 GCA_964401325.1 uncultured Desulfobacteraceae bacterium
TAGAGCAGCTCAAGGGTCTTGAGCTTTACCTTGGAATCCTTTTCCCCCTCCATTCCCCCCGTTTCGACATCGACGAGAGGGTCCTGGAGATCGGGGTTGATATCTTTTATCACGCGGTCGAGAGGTATATTGCAGGCGGTATTGTCTGATAGTTCGGAAACGATTCCCTGCCGTCAAAGCAGAGCCGCCCTTTGAAAGGTCCTCAAGTTTCATTTTTTTCAGCGATAAAGGCAGGTGCGTTTAAGGCTTTTTTTAAGTTATATTTTCCATCAAAATGGGGTAATTTTTATTGACATTTCCAGAACACACATTGTAACTTTGAAAAGAATTTTTCACAAATTTATAATCTGAAAAAATTATTTCTTAAAATGGGTCCAAGGGTCCAGCTCATGCAATTCACAACCCCGGGAGGTCCCGCAAGCTGACCTTCTCGGCTGGAGGCACGAGCCGGCACCCGCATTTCCTGTGTGCGTTTACAGGGTGCGGGGCTGAACATATCGCAACAATCCACAGGAATTTCCCAAAAAAGGAGGGGTTGGTGATGTTAAGGAGAATCTTTGCCATGCTCTTTTTGGCCTTGTTTGTCTTGACGGCGCTGGTGTTGACTTTTTCCCCGGCCGTAGCCGGCAAAAAGGACAACACCCTGAACTTCGCCTGGGGCAAGGAACTTGAAACCATGGACCGTTACTACAATACCGCCCGGGAGGGGATGATTGTGAGCCGACTGATCTGCGACGACCTGATCTATCGAGATCCGATCACCTACGAATACAGACCTCTTCTTGCCAAGTCTTTCAAGTGGATCGACAACCTGACCATGGAATTCGAACTGCGGGAGGGCATCACTTTTCACAACGGTGAGAAATTCGATGCCGATGACGTGGTGTATACCCTCAACTTCGTGAGCAACCCCGACAACAAGGTGCTCGTGCAACGAAACGTCAAATGGATCAAGAATGTCGAAAAACTGGGACCCTATAAGCTACGAATCCACCTGAAAAAGCCCTTTCCCGCGGCCCTCGAATATCTGGCGGGTAACCTTCCCATCTATCCAAACGAATATTATGAAAAGGTGGGCCCCAAGGGATTCGGTCTCAAACCCGTGGGGACCGGGCCCTACGAGGTAACCGAAACGGAGCAGGGCAAAAGGATCGTTTTTTCCCGAAACAAAAACTACTTCAAGGAAAGTCCCAAGGGGCAGCCCTCCATAGACAAACTCGTCCAGCGCACCATTCCCGAGATCACCTCTATGGTAGCCGAGCTGATGACAGGGGGCCTTGATTGGATCTACATGGTCCCCAAGGACCAGGCCGAAAAACTGGAAAAGGTCCCCGGGATCAAGGTGATTCGCGCCGAAACCATGCGAATCGCTTTCATCCAGATGGATGCGACCGGACGCAGCGGGCAGGATACGCCCTTTAAAGATGTCAGGGTCAGAAAGGCCATCGGTCACGCCATCGACCGGGAGGCCATCGCCAAAAACCTGGTTGGCGGCCAGTCCAGGGTCGTGCATGCCGCGTGCTACCCCACCCAATTCGGTTGCACCGATGAAGTGATGAAATACGAGTTCAATCCGGAAAAGGCCAGAAAACTCCTCGCGGAGGCAGGCTACCCTAAGGGTTTTGAAGTCGACTTCTACGGTTATCGAGACCGGCCTTACGGGGAGGCTATGGTAGGCTTCCTCAGAGACGTGGGGATCAAGGCCAACCTCAAATGGTTGAAATATTCAGCCCTTCGCGACAAGACCAAAGGGGATAAGGTCGCCTTTGTCATGAATACGTGGGGTTCTTACGGGGTCAACGACATATCCAACATCACCGGACAGCATTTCAGGTTCGAGTACAACGATCTCGCCCGGGACCAACAGGTGACCGACTGGCTGGAGGAGGGGGACAATTCCATCGACACGAACCACCGGAAGGATGTCTATACCAAGGCCCTGCAACGCATCGCCGATGAGGCCTACTGGTTGCCCCTTTTTACCTATGTGGCCAACTACGTTTTTTCTGAAGACCTGGATTTCACCCCCCAGCCGGACGCGGTGCCCCGGTTTTTCCTTTCCAAATGGAAATAGATTTGATCGGGCCGGGCCAAAAGCGCCCGGGTCCTTGAGAGTGCTTCGGGATCTTTGATGGTCTATTACACCTTAAAGAGGTTTCTGCTGGCCATACTGGTAGCCATAACGGTCTCTTTCGTGACCTTTATGCTCCTACGCCTTTCCGGGGATCCGGCCATGGCCCTGGCCGGAGAAAACGCGACCCCCGAAGAGATCGAATTCATCCGCGCAAAATATGGTCTGGACCGCAATATCGTCATCCAATACGCAGACTGGGCCCGGCGAGCCCTTGGGGGGGATTTCGGCGAATCCCCCTATTTCAACCAGCCTGTGGAAAAGATCATCGGCGGCCGTCTCGGCATCACCATGACCCTAGGGGGCTGTGCCCTGGCCTTCGCCATCTGCCTTGCCGTCCCCATGGGGGTCCTGGCCGCCATCAGGCCCAACACATGGATCGACCGTCTGGCGCTGACCATATCCGTCATCGGTCAGGCCATGCCCTCCTTCTTTTTCGGTTTGATTCTCATCATCGTCTTCGGCGTCATGCTTAGATGGCTCCCCATTTCCGGCAGCTCTACCTGGCGTCACTTTATCATGCCCGCCGTCGCACTGGGGTATTACGCCACCCCGGCGATCATGCGTCTCACACGCTCCGGCATGCTGGAGGTCCTGGCTTCGGACTATATCCGCACCGCCAGGGCCAAAGGCCTTCGGTCAGGCAGCGTCCTCTTCAAACACGCCCTCAGAAACGCCATCATTCCCGTGGTCTCCCTCCTGGCGGTCCAGTTCGGTTTCATGCTCGGGGGCTCTCTGGTAATCGAGACCATCTTCGCGATCAACGGGGTCGGGTTCCTGGGCTACGAATCCATTGCCAGGGCCGATCTACCCATGGTTCAGGCCATCGTGCTCTTGGTATCCATGTTCTATGTGGTATTGACCTTTTTCTCGGATCTGTTGAATGCCTTCCTGGACCCCCGCATCCGGGTTGCATGAGGCCCGCAATGAGTGATCAGGCGACGACACCAGCGATAGGGGAAATAAAGGAGGTCGATTTTCCGTCTCCGGGCGAAATCCTTCGCCGGCGCACCCTGGCCCACAAGGGATTCATGATCGGTGCCGTCGTCCTGCTACTGATCCTCTCCATGGCCCTCCTGGCCCCGGTGCTTTCTCCCCATGATCCCTATCACCAGGACCTCGCCAAAAGGATGATCAATCCCATCTGGCACCAGGACGGCACCTGGGAACACCCCCTCGGCACCGATAACCTGGGGCGTGATTACCTGAGCCGTCTCATGTACGGCGCCCGCATCTCGCTCCTCATCGGTGTCTCGGCCATGGTCATCTCGGGCCTGATCGGTATCTTTCTGGGGGTCACCGCCGGGTACTTCGGCGGCCGACTGGACATGATCGTCAGTTTCCTGATCACCACGCGCCTGTCCATGCCCGTGGTGCTGGTCGCCCTTGCGATCGTCGCCCTCATCGGCGGGTCCCTCACCGTCATCATCTGGGTACTGGGTCTGCTGATCTGGGACCGTTTCGCCGTAGTGACGCGATCCTCCACCCAGCAAATCCGCTCCATCGATTTCGTGAGCGCGGCCAAGGCGATCGGCTGCTCCACGACACGGATTCTCGT
>CAYNYM010000166.1:0-6911 GCA_964401325.1 uncultured Desulfobacteraceae bacterium
ACGGGCTCACGGCCACACAACCGCAATTAAAGCACCGATCCGCCTCTGTTTCTACATGTTTTTGATCCAGGCCGGGAGTGTCTTCGACCTCAAGGTTTCTCTCGGACAGGGGACGCTCCGATATAGGGGGCCTGCTCGTGTGCTTGAGGCAATCAGGACTGAAGGAGAGAAGCCCTTTTTCTTCCGGCCGTGTCCCGGCTTCCTGCCGGGGTGAGACATGACCTAAATACCGGTCTATGGACGCGGCCGCCAGACGGCCGGCGCTAATGGCCTCGATGACGGTGGCCGGACCGCTGGTGGCATCCCCGCCGGCGAAGATACCGGGTAGGCCGGTCTCTCGAGTTTTTTCGTCGATCGTGATCAGCTCCCGCGCGATCTTCAAGGGGGAATCCGCATCGATATAGGAAAGATCCGTTTTTTGACCCACGGCAAGGATGACGGTGTCGGTTTCAAAAAATTTCTTTTCAGCGGGATCAAAGGATGGGGAGAATCGGCCTTCTCCGTCAAAGACCGACGTGCAGCGAATCAATTCCACCCCCGTGACCTTTCCGTCGCTCTCAAGAACCCTGGAAGGACCCCGGGAGGGCATCAGGCCTGTTCAATCTCCCAATCAAGGGCAGGCATTTCATCTCGGCTTACCAGACAGACCAGGGTGACCTTTTCTGCTCCCAGGCGCTTCGCGGTCATCCCGACATCCACGGCCACGTTCCCGCCTCCGATGACGAGAACCTTCTTGCCCGCAATGTCGTCGGCATGTTCAAGGGAGCGCGTCAGGACGTCCAGACCGAATTTGGCGAGGTGCTCTCCGTCCAGGCCGATGGCAGGTTGTGCCCAGGCGCCGGTGGCAAGAAACAGGGCGTCAAAATCATCCATGATCTCATTCAGGGTCATATCCTGACCCACATCCACCCCCAGTCTGAACTCGACGCCGGTGTCCTCGATCGATTGGACCGCACGACGCACCACCTCCTTGGGCAACCGGTAAGCGGGTATGGCATGGGCGAGCATGCCGCCGGGTTTTTTCTCGCGATCCAGTATAACGACCTCGTGGCCCGACCGACGCAGATAGAATGCCGCTGAGAGCCCTGCGGGACCGGAACCGATTACGGCGACCCTCCTGCCTGATTCCTTGGGGGTGGGGATGAACGTGTCCCTGTGTTCGAGGATATAGTCACCCATGAATCGTTCAATCGCCCTTACGGAAACGGGTTCATCAAAATATTTGCCGCGGTTGCATGCCTGCTCACAGAAGTGGGGGCAGACCCTTCCCGTAATGGCGGGAATGGGATTGGATGCCAGGAGGATCCTTGCGGCCTCGTCCAGGGCGCCCGCCCTGATCTTTTCCAGGTAGGCGGGGATATCGATATGGCCGGGACACCTTTCACGGCAGGGGGGCGCACCGACAGCGGCGGCGCCGAAGATGGAATGGTATCTGTTCTCCCCGGTCAGGGCATTGCAGACCTTGCCCCCTTTGCGAATGCAGTGAAACATGTTCTCCGGATTGCGGTAGTACCAGCACCGGGTCTCCTGGCAGATATTGCCGCCCAGGGTCCCCATGTTTCTGATCTGGGGGGAGGCCACGGAGCGCGCGGCTTCTGCCAGTGCAGGGTATTTTTCCTTGATCAAGTCTTTTTTCTCGATGTCATGAAGCCGGGTCAGGGCGCCGATTTTCAATCCCGCATGATCTTCACGGATGTAGTCCAGGTCCGGAATGGTCTTGAGATTCACCACGCGGTCCGGGTACTCGGGGTGGATGTGATATTCCAGAGCGCCGAGCAGATCCGTGCCGCCCGCAGTGACCATGCTTTTCCGTTTCTTATCGGACAGTTCTGAAACCGCCTCCTCCAGAGACAGGGCATTGATATGTTTAAAAGGTCTCAAGCTCATTTCTTGTTACCTCGACTTAACACAACGTCTAAGTTTTTGATTTTGGACACTCACGAATTTTGGTATTGGTTTAGCTTTTTAAAGCATAGACGTGTTTGGTGATGACAATATCTTTTCAAAAACGAGGGCCTACCCGGAAGATCGATGAAAACGAGGCAACGAGGGCGGCGATGAACCTCGTCGGTCAACGCCGAGCAAAGACTCGCATGGCATTGTGGGAGAGGCGCTTCGCCCGCCTTGACGATGATTTTATGCGGATTCCCGGGCAGCGTTTTTTTCGTTTTTGAAAAGAGATTGTCTTCACCCATCCAAAGTTGAATGCGTTTCAAAAACTAACCAGTTCCGAAATCTGATATTCATTTGACAATGGATTCCTTACGGCATCCAAGGCCGTCATATCTTCCCCAGGGCCTTGAGCACCTTGTCGGGGGTAATCGGCAAGTGATCCACCCGGGCGCCGGTGGCGTTATAGACCGCATTGGCAATGGCCCTCGGCGTACAGGACAGGACCGATTCCCCGATGCCGCAGGCCCCGTACTCCCCGGCCCCGCGCCAGACTTCCATGGCGACGGGATCGATGTCCGGAAAGTCCAGCATGGTGGGCATCTTGTAGTCGATCCAGTTGAAGTTGAGGGGCACACCTGTTGCCGGGTCATAGATCATTTCTTCCGTCAGGGCCTCCCCCAGGCCGTGGGACTGGCCTCCGATCTGCTGGCCTTCGGCGCCTGTGGGATACATGACGGTGCCGCAGTCGTTGAGGATAACGAGTTTTTTCACCTCCACAAAGCCCGTCTCCGTATCCACTTCCACGTCCGCAAAGGCCGCCACAAAGGGGACACCCGTCTTGTCGCCGGGCACGTACTGCTCCACGCTCGACACGATGGGGACCAGATCGCCTTTCCGCAGGAGATCCTTGAGCAAGATCCCCCGGTCCGGATCCGCTTTGACGAAGATCCGGCTGTCCTCGATATCCAGCTTATTCGAGGCCTCTCCCAGTTCGGGGGCCGCACACTCAAAGAGTTTCCTTTTCGCGTCTTTGGCCGCCACCGTGATGATTTCGGGCAGGATGTGGGATACGGCACTGTCGGTCTGTACCTGATCCTTTCCGGACATCTCCGTATCCACGGTGGAAATCCAGTTGATGTCCTCCAGCCTTACCCCCAGGGCGTCGGCGCAGGCAAAGGCGGCACAGCAATTGGACCCGGGTCCCGTCTCGATGGTCGGGGCATCCAAGTTGATCGTGCCGTCCCGGTTGATTCGAATGATGACCTGAAGGGGCCCCCGCCGGATTTCCTGCCAGTTGGCATGCCACCCGTTGTGAAAGGACATGCCCAGGCCCCGTTTTTTGCCGCCGTCCTTTGCGGGCCCCTGGCCCGTCTTGTGTCTCTTGTCCCAACCGATACGCCGGGCCCCTTCTTTCAGGATGGCGTCAAGGCTCTCGTTGGGCATGGTGCAGAATTCGCTGTTGAAATTTCTGGGTCCCAGTTCCAGGGGGTCCATGTCCAGCCGTTCCGCCAGTTCGTCCAGGGCCCGTCCCACCAGAAAATTGAGCTGCACATGGCCGATTCCCCGCTTGCAGCTTCCCGGAATCTTGTTGGTATATACCCCGTCCACCTCCACCCTGAGGCCGGGAATGTGGGCCAGGGAGTTTTCCATGAAGTCAAAGGTCACCAGCTTGGCACTCCCGTAGGTGTGATCGGCATACCCGCCGGAATCCCCCAGGATCTCGATGTGACAACCCGTGATCATCCCGTTTTGGGTGGCGGCCAGGCGGCAGCGGCCCAGGTGGGCCGTGCGGGCGTCGTGAAAGCGTTCCGTTCCCCTGTGGCGGAACTTGACCGGCCGTCCCGTCCTTTTGGCCAGAAGGGCCGTGAAGAGGAAAAAGGGCTGGTCTCCGTTATCCCCCCTGCCGTGGGAACCTCCCACATAGGGTGTAATGGCCCGCACCTTGTTGATGGGCAGATCCAGCATTTCACTCAAATGCATTCGGGTCTGGTCCGCCTCAAAGGTGTTGGACCAGACCGTGAGTTTGTCCGCCTGCCACCAGGCCAGACATGTCCAGTTCTCCAGCACCCCCTGATAGGGGTTGTGGTAATGGGCCGATACCTCCACCGTGACATCCGCCTCCCGGAAGGCCCGGTCCACCTCACCCCGGTCCACCAGGACCCGGGGCCCGTCGACGGGCCCTTCAGGCAGGATGTTGCTATCGGGCGATATCTCGGGATGGATCACCGGGGCCCCAGGTTTCAGGGCCTCCCGGGGGTCCAGGACAAAGGGGAGCACCTCCCATTCGATCTCAAGAAGTTTGAGTGCCTCTTCCGCCGCCTGCTCGGTTTCGGCTGCCACGACCACTCCCAGGGGATCCCCTGCCAGGCAGGCATGTTCGCTCAGGATTTTTCTGTCCCTCAACTGGGGGAAGAACATCGTGTCATAATTGACGGTCTCACACCCATCCGTCCACCCGGCATTGGTGGGCTTGGAGGAGACGATCTCCGGGTCCCTGTAGGTCAATATACCCTTTACGCCGGGAACCTGTTCGGCCCGGGTAATATCCAGGGATCGGATCCTTGCATGGGCATAGGGACTCCGGAGGACCTTGGCATAGAGCATGTCCGGGAAACGGCGCTTGAGGGTGATGTCGTCCACATACTCGGTGCGGCCGCTCGCCTTGTCCGGGCCATCGATTCTGGGCCGATAGGTGCCGATATGCTTGCGGGGCACCCGGGGTTTGAAGGCCGTGTTTGAGGCACTCATCGTTCGCCTCCCTTCATCTTTGCCGCCGCCCGCAGCACGGCCTGGGCGATGGCGGGATAGCACCCGCACCGGCAGAAGTTCCCGGAAAGGCCTTCCTTGACCTCTTCCACTGTGGGATCGGGTTTTTCGTTAAGCAATGATTTGGCGGACATCACAAAGCCCGGCGTACAATACCCACACTGCAGGGCCGACCCGTAGCCCGGTTCAGATTGTTCCGCAAAGGCGGTGACCACGGGATCATCCTCTTCAAGACCCTCGATGGTCAGGATACTGTGACCGACGGCCTCAACGGCGAGCGTCATGCAGGAGAGGACCGCTCTGCCGTCCATCAAAACGGTGCAGGCCCCGCAGGCCCCTTCCTCGCAGGAAAGCTTCAGACCGGTGTGTCCCAGTTTTTCACGAAGCACGTAGGAAAGGGTGTCCGAGGGCAGGATGTCCCGGCCGACCTCAAAGGCATGCCTCTCACCGTTGACCTCAAGCGTTATCGTGCAGGGCAAGGCCTCTTCGGCTCGAGCCGGGGCCCATTTTTACGGGATAAATTAGCGCCTGAACAACTCGCGAAGTTCAGGCGCGGTCATGAAGTAGGAAAACTGGCCTGGGAACTTTTCCCGGGAGGTATCAATTGCGCACCTGCTCATCCCACTCAGTTTAAAAAATCACTCGAGTTAACCCGCAGCCTTATTGCCGATAGCACACCCGTAATTTACGAAGCAGCGTTCCAACACCATGGGGTATTGATTTTCCTGGATATCCTTATAAAAACATCAAATGGATATCATGCCTATGAAGTTAAAAGTTCACTAAGGATATCGGAAACCTATCTGACCGATGCAGCCCTGCAATACAACGTTATTGTTGGATCAGGAATCAATTCACTGCAATTCAGCATTGTACATCTGAATGAAGATTACTGCATGGGCAAAATACCTGACATTCAGGAATTGTTCAATATTCAAAATGTTACAGAACTAATCCAGGAAAAACAAGAAGGTATTCTTCTTCAGATTGAACAGGCCAAAGAATCCCTAAGCCTGAAAAAATCACCACCAATTGATGTAGGAAAACACTGTTATTCACCTTATCCCTGTGATTTTCTTGGCCATTGCTGGAAAAATATACCAGCCACTTCGGTTTTCAATCTTAAAGGAATTTCATCAGAGAAACGTTTCAGATGGATGCAGGCAGGTATTCAACAGGCAGTTGAAATTCCACTGAATGACTTAAGCCCGACAGAAAAACTAATAATTGACATTCACCAGAGTGGAAAACCCTGGATAAACGCCAACTACATTAGCCAACTTGCATCCATAAAGGCTCCACTCCTTATTACCTTCCTGAGCATCCGGACAGCCATTCCGCTTTTTGAACATTGCAAGCCTTTTCAAGACATAATTGTTGGTTTTGCCAGCAAAAACGCTCAAGGCGAAATAAATGTGTTTATTGCCGAACCAGGCTCCAATCCGATTCATGAAGTAGAAAAAAGGCTGTCAACATTATTTAATTCGCATCAACACATTGTATATGCCAAACCGGAATCTGGAATAGACCTGGGCAATATCCTCAAAAATATTTCAACAGAAAAAACATTTGTAGATTTGGCAGAAACATTTCAGCCTGTAAATTATTACCAGGCTGGCATCGATTCAACTGCATCCTTCTCAGAGAATCTCAAAATAATACTCCCTGACACTACGCAGAAAATTGCCATAAGCCATACCATGGCAGGCGTTACATACCTTGAAGCGGTGAATAAGGATAAAAACTCCGCCATTGAAATGTTAACCGGATATTTGTCAGAAAACCTTCACCGGCTTCAAAGCCTTTATGAATTTTTAATTAATTTAAGTGGTGAGGACCCAAATCAGGTGTAGCCAATACTTTCCTGAACCAGATAGTAAAATCAACGGATTCATTGCCGGGATTAAAAAGTCTTAATACTCATTCCCTCCCTCAAAAATCTCTTCAAGTTTCATTTCGAGTGCTTTGCCACGCAGACCTCGGGCTATGATAGAGCCATCGCGATCAACAAGCACTGTATGTGGAATTGATTTCACACCGTCGGTTTTCGCTGCTGTGCTTTGCCAGTATTTCAAATCACTTACCTGATTCCATATAAGACCCCCCTTTGCGATGGCATTAATCCATGCACTCCTGTCTTTATCCAGTGAAACACCAAAAATTTCAAAACCCTTGCTGTTAAAACGATTAAAAATTCTGACGACTTCAGGATTATCGCGCCGACAAGGGCCGCACCAGGAAGCCCAGAAATC
>CAYNYM010000167.1:0-6905 GCA_964401325.1 uncultured Desulfobacteraceae bacterium
ACCATGGAACTGGAAAAAGAAAGAGGGATCACCATCTCCTCTGCCGCCACTTACTGTGAGTGGAAGGGAAACCGGATCAATATCATCGACACCCCGGGTCACGTGGACTTCACCATTGAGGTGGAGCGGGCCCTCAGGGTCCTTGACGGATCGGTCCTGGTCCTCTGCGCGGTCGGTGGCGTTCAGTCCCAGTCCATCACGGTGGACAGGCAGATGAACCGCTACAGAGTGCCGAGGGTCGGATTTATCAACAAGTGTGACCGTTCAGGGGCCAACCCTTACAGGGTGCTGGATCAACTTCGACAACGCCTGAATCATAACGCGATACTCATGCAGCTCCCCATCGGACTTGAAGAGGATTTTTCCGGAATCGTGGACCTGGTCTCCATGAAGGCCTACACTTTTGGGGGCCGCTTCGGAGAAGAGCGGGTCATCGGGGATATCCCCGCCCGGCTCATGGACGAGGCCAAGACCAGGAGGGAAGAACTGCTGGAGGCCGCCTCCATGTTCTCGGATGAGTTGATGGAGGCCATCTTTGAAGAGCGTGTCACGGAAGAACTCCTTAACCGCGCCATAAGGAAAGGCACGGTTTCGAGGAAGCTGACGCCCGTATTTCTAGGCTCCGCCTATAAAAACATCGGGGTTCAGCCCCTGCTGGACGCCATTTCCCTCTATCTCCCGGCACCGACGGAGGTGGAAAACCGGGCACTGGACCTGGATAAGGATGAGGACGAGAAAATCCTTTCATCGAACCCGGAGGCCCCCCTGGTCTCCCTTGCCTTCAAGCTGGAAGTCACCCCCTACGGACAGCTCACCTATCTCAGGATCTACCAGGGCTCCATGGCCAAAGGGGACGACCTGATCAATACTCGAAGCAAAAAAAAGATCAAGGTGGGCAGACTGGTCAGGATGCATGCCGACGAAATGGTGGATATATCCAAGGCATTTGCCGGCGATATCGTGGCCCTTTTCGGGGTGGACTGTTATTCCGGGGACACCTTTACTGACGGGCGTCTCAATTATACCATGTCTTCGATGTTTGTGCCGGACCCCGTCATTTCCCTGTCCGTAACGCCCAAGGACAACAAGGCCGGGACGAAAATGGCCAAGGCCATCCATCGGTTCACCAGGGAAGATCCCACTTTCCGATCCCGCGTGGATCAGGAATCCGGTGAGACCATCATTTCCGGCATGGGGGAACTCCACCTCGACATCTACATCGAGCGGATGAAAAGGGAATTTCAGGCGGAGATCGAGACGGGCATTCCTCAGGTGGCCTATCGTGAAGCCATCTCCAGGAAAGCCGAGTTCAATTATACCCACAAGAAGCAAACGGGTGGGGCCGGACAATACGGCCGGGTGGCCGGGTTCATGGAACCTTCAGATGAAGGTGCCTATGAATTCGTCAACGAGGTCAAGGGGGGTGTGATTCCGACCGAATATATCCCTGCCGTCGACAAGGGCTTCCAGTCCTGCCTTCCAAAGGGCCTCCTCTTGGAATATCCCGTTCTCGGCATGAAGGTCACCGTTAACGACGGGCAGTTTCACACCGTGGACTCTTCAGAAAGGGCCTTCCATTATGCGGCGACCGGTGCCTTTCGTCAGGCTTACCTCAAAGCCAAACCCATTATCCTCGAACCCGTCATGAAGGTCTCCATTGAATGTCCCTCCGAGTTTCAGGGCGGTGCCATGGCCTCCATCAACCAACGGAGGGGTCTGATCATGAGTTCCGCGGAAGATGGTGTATTCACCACCATTGATGCCGAAGTGCCCCTGGCCGAAATGTTTGGATACGCCACCACGCTGAGATCCCTGACCCAGGGAAAGGCGGAATTCACCATGGAATTTTCGCGTTATACGAAGGTTCCGGAGTCCGTTGCCGAAAAACTAAAGACGGACCACGCAGCAAAAAAAAAGGGAGGGAAAAAATGATCAAGCATTTCATAAAAGTCAGCCCCTTGAAGATTCTCGAATTGTCTTCGAAAAAAGGCCTCGGCCGTGGGAACCTCGGTGTGTTCATGGCCAGGGCGGGCGTCGGAAAGACGGCCTGTTTGATTCACATCGCCTTTGACAAGCTCTTTCAAAAGGAAAGACTGGTGCATATCTCCCTTGAAGATATCCCCGAAAAGATCACCTCCTACTACAACGTCATCTTTTACGACCTGGTCAAGGCCCTGGAACTTCACGATGAATATGAACTCCGCATGATCCTTGACCGGAACCGCATGATTCTGGCCTATCTCAACCAGAGCTTTGATATTGAGCGATTGCGCGAAAACCTGAATAACCTGAGGGAAAAAATCGATTTCGCACCGGATACCCTGATTGTGGACGGTCTGGATTTCCCAAAGGCCGGAAGAGAGATCTTTGAGGGATTCAAACGGATAGCCGAAGATTTCCAGGTGGAGATATGGTTTTCCGCCCTGACCCACAGGCATATCACGGACTTCAATGAAAGAGGGATTCCCTATCCCTGCAACCACCTGGATGACCTTTTCAGCATCATCATTGACCTGCAGCCCACCCAATCGGGGATTTTCTTGAAGCTTATGAAGGATCACGACCATGAGGTGGGACCGGATGCCAGAGTCCAACTCGATCCGAATACCTTTCTGACCATGGTCTGATAATTCCATGGAGTTCAGACAGGACATCCAAGCTTCGCCCCGGAAGGTGGTCGTGGGTCCCTGCCCGGATAGATCACCGTCTCCGGGGCGTGTGTGATTTGTGGCCGTGGGTCACTAAAAAAAAGAAAGGCCTTTCTTTACAGCAACTTGCCCGATACCTCCCCCAAATGACAACAAAACTGAGCCTGGGCGTCAAAGGCGACAGTTGCACCGTTCGGGTTTACCCGCCAAATTTCTATATACCCTCCCCAGTCTTTGTTTCGACAAAAGGGATAAAAAAAATCAGCAGCATGCCCGGGACGGATGCCAGGAAACTAATCCCGAAAAAAAACCCGTACCCCAGCCACCCCGCGAGGAATCCGCTCACCACACCTGAAAGCACCCCACTGATATTCATGAGGCCCGTGCCGATGGCAAAATGGGCCGCCTTGAAATCAGGAAGGCAGGTTCGCATCAGATAGGTCACGAGGACCGAGGTGCCCAGCCCTCCGGCAAACTGGTCGAAGGCGTGCACGGCGGCGACCAGGGTCAAATTGCCATGCCCGATGGGTAGGACGCTGTCGGCTCCCGTGTTCAGGGCGACATATTTTGCCAGGTAAAGGGCCAGTACCATATAGATCACATTGGTGAAATTCTGGGCCAGGAGAAAGGGCCAGAGGGTCCGTTTCAGGGTGAACCGGGAGATCATCCATCCTCCGACCATGGCTCCGATAATGGAAAAAGGGAGGCCCACCCCCCCTGAAATCCAACCGTAATGGACCTTGATTCCGAGATCCACCATAAAGGGCGAAGCCATCGAAGCCAGCATGGATTCGCCCGTGCGCATGAGGATGATAAAGGCCAGTGCCAGCCCGATCTTTTCGCGGTCCATATAGACCAGAAAGGCCTGGGAATAGAAGGAATCCCGGTCATTCAACACAACTCCCTTGATTCGGTTCTTCAACAGGGTCAGCGCCACAAGGCCCGCAAGCAGGCCTATTCCCACCCATCCGGCAAAGTTGATCCGTTTCAGCACAGGGAGAGTGGACTTCAATTCTTCATACCAGGAGAGGGAAAAAACCCAACGGAGGGACAAAAAAATAAGAATCGCAACCAAAAGGATCAGCACGGGCTTTAAACGAAGAAACCCCGCAGTCAGTTGCCCCATGGGTGATCGTGCCTCTTCCACCCTCGGGAGGAGTCCCAGGTGGTATAGGAAAAGGATGCCCAGCGCCCCCCCTGCACTCAGAAACCCTATGGTCCAGTTGGTGGTCGCGCCGATGGTGACGATGATGCCGGTTCCCGTCATCATGGCGATGCGATAGGCCATAACTCGGTATCCCACGAATTTGGCCTGCCCCTTTTCATCAAGGGCCTCCATATAGTAACCGTCAATAGCCATGTCGTGGGTTGCCGCGATAAAGGAGCCGATGAAAAAGATAACGGCGATGATGGCAACGGCTTTGGGGAGAGAAGAAAAAAAGGCGACGGCAAGGGTCATGAGGACCAGCAGAAACTGCATAATGAGCATCCAGCGCCTTTTCGTGCCGAACTCATCGACCTGCGGTCCCCAGAGAAACTTCAACACCCAGGGCAGGCCGAAAAGGGAGGTCAGACCGATGGCCTCCAGGCTCACCCTCATGTCCCTGAAAAAAACAGAGGAGATGATCCGAATAATCGTGTACGGGAACCCTTCGGCGAAATAGGTCGTGAAGGCCCATACATGGGGGGTTTGGAGGAGGTGTTTTTTATCAGTTTTCAATGGAGATTCGTTTTATGCAGAAATTTCAGGGACCGACCGTTTGTAAGCCTGAAGGAGCCGGTATTTCAGGGCAACCGCAGATGTGTCCGGTTCCCCCACACCGAGGGCTTTGCGCTCCAATCCTCCTCCGACCTCTTGCAGGACTCTAAATACATCTTATTATTAGACTATTCAACCTTTAAATAGCCCGGTGCCTTATCAGCCCTATTAGCCGTTGATTTCAAACACCTATTCTGCTATGTCTGTTGAGTTGCTTGGGTTTCGACTAATTCTTGGGGACAAGAAACAAAACAACCCCTGGTTTCGGGGTTTTCTTATGGAAGGTATGAAGACAAGACCATGAAGATAGGACGCAATGATCCCTGCCCCTGCGGCAGTGGCTTGAAATACAAGAAGTGTTGCATGAATAAAAACTCCTTGCCGACCGCAAGCCTCAAGGAAAAATACCTCCGGTCACACAACATCAGCATCAAAGAAAAACGGGATATCGAGGGCATCGAGAAGGCCGGCAGTCTCGTGGTTGAGACCCTGGATCTTGCTGGAAGGCATATCCGTCCCGGGGTGCTCACCGACGAAATCAACACCGTGGTCCATGATTTCACTGTTGCGCACGGCGCGACACCCGCTCCCCTCAATTATCGGGGCTTTCCGAAGAGTGTTTGCGTGTCGGTCAATGAGGTGATTTGCCATGGCATTCCCGGAGCGCGGGTCCTGAAGGACGGCGATATCGTTAATGTGGACGTGACCTCTATTCTGGACGGCTACTATGCGGACGCCAGCAAAACCTTTTTTGTAGGAATACCGGGTCCCGATGCCCGCAAGATCGTCGAGGTCTCCAGGAGCTGTCTCAGGGCGGGCCTGTCAATGGTCCGGCCGGGCAAACGTATCGGGGATATCGGTTGGGCCATCCAGAGATATGCCGAGAGTCACGGGTGCTCCGTGGTTCGGGAATTCGTAGGCCATGGTGTCGGTATAGGATTTCATGAGTCTCCCCAGATTCCCCATTACGGCCAGAAAGACAGGGGAATCACCCTCGTCCCGGGTATGACCTTCACCATCGAACCCATGATCAATCTTGGGAAAAAAGAACTTCACATTTTGCCCGACCGATGGACGGCGGTCACCGACGACGGATCTCTTTCGGCTCAGTTCGAGCAGACGATTGTAGTGACTGAAGACGGTTACAAAAGCCTGACGCCCTACGATTTGGAGGCGCCGCTTCTGCCTTAGATGAGCACAATCAGCGATCGCCTTTCAGCTTTTAGCGAAAGACAATGAATCTCAACCGATTAACCTGATAGCTGAGAGCACAATCCAAGAATCTTTGTGGGCTTGTCCGCTTCCGGTGCGTCTGTGGGCAATACCTCCTATAGCCATGCACGACTTGATCCTCAGAAAAGCCCTCGACCTGGGCTTCATCGCCGTGGGTTTCTCCAGGCCCGGCACGCCCCTGTATTTCGACTTCCTCAAGTCCTGGATTGCTGCCGGCAAGCACGCCGACATGGCCTGGTTCGAAAGGCACCTCGATTTGAGAGAAGACCCGGCCCTGCTCCTTAAGAATTGCCGCACCATGATCTCCCTGGCCTTCCCTTACCCTGAAGCCAAGCCCGCCACCCCGGACGGCCACACGGTCTCCAGATATGCCCAACCCGATAAACCGGACTATCACGACAGGCTCAGGCGGCTTTGTCGTCAAATCGCCCGGGTAATCCATGAGAACCGGAAAGGGGCCAAGACAAGGATCTGTGTGGATTCCGCCCCCATCATGGAGCGCAGTTTCGCCCTTTGCTCGGGGCTTGGTTTTATCGGTAAAAACAACGCCCTCATCATTCCCGGTCACGGTTCCTACCTCTATCTTGCCGAGATCCTCACGACTGCTGCCATTGATTTTCCGGAAGCACAACCCATGGCACCCCAATGCGGGTCCTGCACACGGTGTATCGAGGCCTGCCCGACGGGCGCCCTTGAGGGTCCTTTTTCCCTCAATGCTTCCAAATGCCTCTCCTATCTTACCATTGAATTCAAAGGCCCTCTTCCAAAGGGCTTAGGGAAAAAGATGGGCCGGTGCTTTTTGGGGTGTGACCGATGTCAGGAGGTCTGCCCTTTTAACGGAGACTCGGGACTCACCGAGGTTTCCCTGCCACCCCTGAAGACACTCCTTGCTATGGAAAAAGATACCTTCGACAAAAAATACGGCAACACGGCCCTGTCACGGGCAGGATTGGGCAAGTTGAAAGAAAACATCGGGGCCGTATTGTCTTCCTTTCCAGGTAGAGCCAACTGTCTCTGACCTTGACCTGAGGGCCAGGTATCCATTGACCGTCAGGCCCCATGGGGGCTCAGTAGGTTCACATGCCGACGACCTTCCTGCCGAGGTTCAGGGCCTCCTGGAGGGTTTCCGGGTTTTCGCTCACAGCCGTCTTCTTCTCCAAACGCCTGAAAAAAATCCCGCCCTCGTACGCCATGTCCAGGGCATCATAGAAGTACTTGGCCGTAAGCTGGGCCCCTTCAAAGAGGTTCTTGCCCCTGGTCGCCCC
>CAYNYM010000168.1:0-6873 GCA_964401325.1 uncultured Desulfobacteraceae bacterium
CCTCACCCATGAAAAGCCCACGGAAGCGACCCTTTTCTGGGGCTTGAAAGAGTAAAAATAAAGGATCCGGGTCCAGAGGGTCCGGCTTTGGCTTAACCCCGGAGGGGGGATAATAGTTACAAGTGACTAAAGTGTCGAGTGACTAAAGTTGAGGTGTCGCTCTTCGACCTTCGTCAGGAAAACAATGACAAAAAAGATACCGGAAATTCAAGAGTCCGGGAGTGATGAAAAGTTGTTCTGCTCAACTGAGATGGCATTGGATTAACTCAATTTATAAAAAGCTCACGGACACTCAGAAAAATCAGGAAAAGCTGAGAGCGCCCCGTGCGCAGTATTTCTTATGACGGATTAAAGCCGGTGCGAGTTGCACCCGGTTTATGAGATCAAACCCGGAGGTGTCTCGTGCAAAGGACATTCGATATTCCGCGGGAATTAATGACGGATCAGGAACTGCTCCAGCCCGGCGTCCTTTCCTGCCAGGGTTGTGGTGCATCCCTTGCCATGAAACTCGCCCTCAAGGGCCTGGGAAGACGGACGGTCGTCGTCATTCCCGCCTGCTGCTGGACCATCATCATCGGGGTCTACCCCTATTCGGCCCTCCAGGTGCCGGTCATCCATGCCCCCTTTGAGACGGCGGCGGTGGTCGCCTCAGGCGTCCGCGCGGCCTTTGACGCAAGAGGCGAAAAGGATGTGGTCGTGATGGCCTGGGCCGGTGACGGCGGGACCTTTGATATCGGGCTACAGGCCCTTTCAGGCGCCGCGGAACGAAACGACGATATCCTGTATGTCTGCTATGATAACGAGGCCTACATGAACACCGGGATTCAGCGCTCAAGCGCCACCCCTCTCGGGGCCTGGACGACAACCACACCTGCCGAATCCATCAAGGGTGAGCCCAAAAAGGACCTCGAGAAGATCATGCTGGCACACGGCATCCCCTACCTGGCGACCCTTTCCGTGGCCTACCCGGATGATGCCGTCCGGAAATTCCAGAAGGCCCGCACGATCAAGGGCACGAAGTTCTTTCACCTCCTCTCCCCCTGCCCTCCCGGGTGGCGCATCGATCCGGCAAATTCCATCCGGACAACCCGCATGGCCACCCTGGCCAAGGTTTTTCCCCTTTATGCGGTCGAAAAGGACAAGGTCGACATAAGCGTTCAGCCGCAAAGAGAAATCACGGTAAAAGAATACGTAGAAACCCAGGGCCGCTTCCGGCAGATCACCGATGAGATGGTGGAGATACTTCAGCAAAATGTGGACAAAAAATGGGAGGAACTTGTGAAACAGGCAGGGAAAACTGTCTTGGGGTAATCCCGGGAAGGCATTTCTTTCCGGAAGGTCAAACTACCTGGTGCTCATCCGGAAAGAATCACTCCCGAATTCGCGCTGGCAGCAATCAGCCTTCATCAAAAATCATGAAGCACCAGGGCGTTAAACTGAGCGCCGAAGGCTGATAGCTGACCGCTCCGTCCGGAAATCATAGATTTCCGGATGAAAACTAGCTGAGATATCTCGTCTTTTTCTCGACTTCCTTTCTCGGCACTTGCATGGGCTCCCCGTCGGGCTTTCCGATGCAGACGAGTCCGACAGGGAACTTCTCTGCCCCGATATCGAGGATTCCCCTAAGGGCCTTTCTGTCGAAAAGCGTGAACCAGAGGCTGGAGAGCCCCAGGGCATGGGCGGCCAGATGCATGTTCTGAATGGCGGCCGCACAGGCATGCTGGTAGGCGACGCTGCCCTCTTCCTGGAGCGCATCCACCCCGCTCTTTTTGGGATCACCGACGACGACGATGAGAACCGGAGCGGACGTCAGGAAATCGACCCCATATTTTCCCAACCACTTCCACCCGCTTGCCTGGAGTGCCCACTGCCTGCAACGGTCGGCCTCGGTGAATATCTTCTCCCTGATCTCCCGGTTCGTGATGACGATGAACTCCCAGGGCTGCATGTTCAGGGGCGACGGGGCCCAAGTGGCGGCTTCCAGTATTTTGTTTATGAGGTCATCACCAACTGGTTCCTCCAGAAATTTCCGGCAACTCCGCCTCTCGTTCATGGCTGTAAAGACATCCATCTCCTGCCTCCTTTCTGGATGCAATTTTGTGGCATTTCGAGTTTCCTGCCACCGGATTTCGATAAAATACCCGGGTCTTGAGAGCTTCAGGAAAAACCCGTTGCACCTCGAAGGAGATGAGGGGTACGAAGATTCGGTCATCACAGGATGCACAGGTTATAACGCTCGATTTGTGCTTTTCAACCACCGTGATCTCCTTTCTCGTGTTCACCATTCTTGAGTTGTTGGGATCGAAATTTAGAGAGATTCGGTTGCGATGTCCCACCGTTGGGAGGGGACGGGGTCTAAAAAACATAACAAATGAGAGTGCCAAACGCAACACACAAGGGCATTCCCTAATAGGATTTTACAAAAGGCCTCTTTCCCGCTATGATTTACTTATGACCGCGATAAATGCACCGGAAGTCGAATGACGGGCAGTTTATATCCCACGGAAATCCCCCTGCTCTCTCAAGGAGATCGAGCCCCGATGAAAAAAACTCAGCTCAACTTCGAGGAAAGCCGACACATGCTGAACCAATACGGGATTCCCCTTGTCGGCACCCTGGTCGCCGACCCTCGGGGCGTCGCCGAGGCCGCAAAATCACAGGGATATCCCGTTGTGCTCAAGGCCTTATCTCCTGAAATCATCCACAAGACAGACGCCGGTGCGGTAGCCCTACACCTCAAAGACGACGAAGAACTCCGCGCTGCACTCCAGCAACTGCTGGAAAACGTTCGGACTCACGGGGTAACGGAACTGGACGGTATTCTCGTCCAACCTGTGGCCGGTCCGGGTTTTGAACTTTTTATCGGGGCCAAACAGGATCCGAGTTTCGGTCCCGTCACCATGATCGGCCATGGGGGATGGCTTGTGGAACTGCTGGCCGACGCAGCCCCAGGGATCGGTGTCCTGGAACCCGATGACGTGGAGCGCATGTTGTCCAAAACCATGGCAGGGAAAATCGTCGACGGGTTCCGCGGTCCGCCCCTGGACAAAAATGCGATCATCGATCTTACCATACGGGTCTCCCGGCTCATGGCCGAGCACCCGGAGTTGGCCGAGATAGACCTCAATCCCGTCATGGTCTACCAGAAGGGATTGGCCCTTGTTGATGCCCGTCTCATCGTTGGCCCCCCGGTCTTCAACAGGAGGGATACAAAGATCTCGCCGGAAAAATTGAAGAGCCTCAATGCCCTGTTTGGTGCGCAATCGGTCGCCATTGTCGGGGCGTCCCGGCCCGGGACCCCTGGGGGGATCATCCTCAAAAACTGCATGGGCATAAACAGGGTCTACCCGGTCAACCCGAGTGTCGAAACGATCCAGGGGCTGACCTGTTATCCGGACCTGCAACACCTGCCTGAGGTCCCCGACGCAGCGGTCTTTGCCGTCAATTCGGACGCCACAGTAAAGGTGTTCGAAGAATTCTGTAAGCTCGGGGGCAAGGGCGCCGTCATATTCAGCGACGGCTTCGCGGAGAGCGGCCGGCACGACCTGGAAAACCGCCTGCTCGAGATCAGCCGGAAATACGGCGTGGTCTATATCGGGCCCAACTGCATGGGAGTCATTGACAATTTTACCGGGCTGAACACCCTCTTTCTGGCCGAGCATCGAACCGCCCCGATCACCGAGCCCGGCGGGATCGGCTTTATCACCCAGAGCGGGGGAGTGGGTGTCGAGGCCATGGAAATGCTCCAAGCGGACAACCAGGGACTCGGCAAGTGGGTCTCCTGCGGGAATGCCAGCAGTGTCGGTGTGGCCGAGATCCTGGCCCACATGGGTGAGGATCCCCGTATCAAAATCATCGCCGTTTACATCGAAGGCCTGGCCGAAGGACTCAAGCTCATGGAAGTGGGCAAGAAAGTCACCCGTGAAAAACCGGTCCTGGTCATCAAAGGGGGCGTCGGGGGCGGGGCGGCTGCGACCCTGTCCCATACGGCCTCCCTGGCGGGAAATGTCGTGGCCTTCAAGGCCTGCTGCCGGCAGGCGGGTTTCTATTTGATCGATGAGCTCACAGAAGATCCCAAAATCCTGGTCAACACCCTCTCGATCCTCACGACCCAGCCCCGCGCCCGGGGTAACCGCGTGGCCGTCGTCAGTGTGGGGGGTGGCGCCGGCATCCTCCTGGCCGACCAGGTCACGGCCGAGGGAATGACCCTGGCAACCTTTGCCCCTGAGACCACGGAAAAGCTTCGACGGTTGATGGAAAGGCACGTCCGGGCCGATACGCCGGAAAATCGAGAGAAAGTGCTCGGTCAGATCGGCAACAACCCCTTTGATCTTTTCGGCGATTGTGACGATGACCGTCTTCTTGATACGCTGAAGATCATCGACGAGGATCCTGGCACGGATATTATTCTCACCGCCCTCTATCACCAGGTCCCCTATTTGTCGGAGTATCTACCGGAACGCCTGGTGGACCTGAAAAAGCGAATCACCAAACCACTGATCCTCTCTCCGCGGGGATTCAGTCGTTTTGTCTCCAGGTACAGGGAATATCTCAATTCCCGGAAATTCCATACCTATACGGTGCCCATGATCAAGCCCATGAGCCTGGCCCTCAAAATCTGGGAGGACTACAGGCACCTGCCGTGGCCCCTGCAGTAAAAGATTCGGGCCCAGAGGACCCGGTTTCTAACAAGGAGATAAAAGGTGGCGATAGTCCCATGAACATCACTCAAACAATTGCCCGTTTTGCCTCTGAAATCACCTTTGACGACCTCCCTTCGGAAGTAGTCCTTGAGACCAAAAGACTCATCCTGGACACCCTGGGCTGTGCTGCCGGAGGTCTGTTGACGGAAAAAGGCGAACTCGCACTGCGCCTTTCCAGGCGACTTGGCGGCCCCCCCGAGGCAAGTCTTCCCGGCAAGGGAGAGAAGGTTTCAGCCGCTTCTGCCGCCTATGCCCTTGGCGAACTCATGAACGCCCTGGACTTCGAGGCCCTCCTCTCTCCTCCAGACCATGCCACCCCCTACATCCTGGCCGCCCCCCTTGCCATTGCGGAGATGAAAGCGGTTTCAGGCAAAGAATTCATCACGGCGGCAGCCCTTGCCCACGAATTGTCGACACGCATGGCTCTGAGCCTCGTCTTCGGGAACCGATTTGCGGTAGAACTTCCCGATAGAGGCGTTGCCATGTCTCTCCCCACCCCGGGCTACGGCCTCTGTATCTTCGGCGGTGTGGCGGCCGCAGGGAAGCTGTACGGCATGAGTTCGGAACAAATCTCCCATGCCTTGGGGATCGCCGGCTATGCCGCCCCCGTCCCCATGCTCATGACCTTTGCCCAGAGCACGCCCGCCGCCATACCCAAATACCTCTCAGCCGGCGCACTGTCCCAGCAGGAAGTGACGGCCGTTCTCTCCGCTTCAATGGGGTGCACAGGAGATGCCCGGATCCTTGACGGCGACTACGGTTTCTGGAGGGCCTTTGGGTGCGACGGGTGGCGACCCGAAGTCATGATTCAGGATCTCGGCAAGACCTGGCTCTTTCCTGAAAGGCTCTTTTACAAGACCTTTCCCTGCTGCGGCGCCATGCAGAACGGCCTTGCCCTTTTCCGGGAACTGATCACCGAAAAAGACCTGCAGCCGGGCGACATTTCTTCTCTCACCGTTCGTATGAACGCCCTTACCGAGCTCCCTGTCTGGAAAAATCCCTTGGTGGAAAATCATATCGATGCCCAGTTCAATATTCCCTTTGTCTTCTCCCTTGTGGCTTATCGCATCGAACCGGGACCCTTGTGGCAAACCCCGGAAACACTCTCGGACCATCGCTTCAAATCGTTTATGCGAAAGGTTCGAGTGATCACCGACCTGGATGATGAGACCCGAACAAGGCCGGAGGTTGAAGTAGAAGCGGGCACGGACGTCAACAAGAAAATTCACAGCAAAAGCGGTTTTGCCCTGCGCCGAGCCATGACGGAGGGCTTTCTCGTCGATAAATTCATGAGAAATATTCGCTTGATCCTGGAAAAAGATAAGGCCTCGAGAATCGTGGCCGGCACCCTTTCACTGGAGAGACTGAAAAACATGAAGGATCTGGTGGGATGGATGGCCCCTCGCTGACCCGCGATTCCATTTCTCCGCCATCCATCATTGGACCAACCCGCCTACAGGGAGGCAACCGCCCATGGAAGATCAAGAGGTTGAGATTTATATCCATCCCAATCCCGAGATCCGATCCTTTCTCACCCCTCGGGACATTTCCCCTCCCCGCTCGGAGACCTTTCGGCTTCCCTTCACGGAAGACGTGACCGCTGCGTTGAAGGCCCTGGGAACCGTTGCATCTCAAATCGTCCGGGATATTCTTTCGATTCCGGGCGTCCGCGAAGTCCGAATCAAACCCAAAGAGGTCCGAGTCCAAAAGGAATCCTATGCCCTGTGGGAAGACATTGAGGGAAAGGTTATCGGGACGTTGAGGCGCGCCCTGGTAAAAAAACAGTTACGTCTGGTCCGGGGACGTTCGAAAAAAACGGCAAAATAAAAGGACCTCTTAATCGAGGCCCTTTTACCGCCCTGAGACCAGAGCATGGAAAAAATCCGAACCCTGTCCGAAAACAGGCGCCGGCAGGCAGGGGCAAAGAAACGGCCGAATCCTGGCGACCTTTCCCATCGTCCTTCATTGTTCTGGATCATTGAAAGACACCCCATGCTTTCATAATGTGTAACCGTTTGGCCCTTCAAAACGGATTAAGCTATGGATGGATCATGACAACTACTTTTCAAAAGACTGAACAACCCTCGTCTATAAGACGAGGGTTGTTCAGTTGACATCATTTATCGAAACGCCCTCCTGCATGCAGACGATGAGGCGTTCATTTACGGGC
>CAYNYM010000169.1:0-6842 GCA_964401325.1 uncultured Desulfobacteraceae bacterium
GAGCCACCACCACGATCTCGTCCCCGACCGAGACACCTAGGGAACGGGCCAGCTTTTTTCCAAGCACGATACCGCCTTCCGCCCTTGAAGAAAGAAACTCACCGCGGTGCACGTTTTTTGCCAGATCGAATACATTGCGTTCGACATCCGGATCGATCCCCCAGAACAATGCCCCCGCCGACTTGGTCTCATGGGCGACGAGGCCGAAACCGTAACTCCGGGCGGATGCGGGAATCCCTTCTCGTTTAAGTCGGTCGAGGATATTCTCCGGGTCATTCAAGGATTTGTACATGGACCGGTCCACCAAAAATTTGGGGACATGGATCTGTCCCTCTCCGACGATCAGATTCGTCGCGTTGGACAAAAAATTCGCCATCATGCCTTCCATCAGCCCCGTGCTGGCAATGAGAATGGCCACATTGAGGCTGACAGCCGCCATGGTGACCGCTGTTCGGCGTTTGTTCCGCCAGAGATTTCTCCAGGCAAAACGAAGGATGATCATGGAGTCATTCCTTTACTTTTGCAGATTGCGGAGGGAAAAGGTCTTTTCGGGCAAGTCGGCATCAAAGGTCATGGCGCTGTATAGGACTTCGGTCTTCTCATCGGGCTTGTCCTCCGGTATGACAACCATGCGTTTGGGGATGATCCGGTCCCCGAAGGGGCCAATCTCTGAGAAAAACATGGTCCGCGCAAGGTTCATGTCCTCGTCGTAATACCGGGTGTCAAGGGGCAGGTAGTCCTTCTTGCGGACCGTGACAATCACCCTGCCCCACACGATAGCGGCCTCCGGTTTGGGATGACAGGTCAATTCCACGATGTCCCGGCCGTCTTTTTCTCCGTTAAAGGACACCTCGAAGGTGTAGTCATCGGCCATCCGGCTCTCCTTGACCAGGTCGTCATTGGTGAAATGGGACCCCATCCAGGAAGCGGACATCATGGACGAGGGCAGCTTGATCACCCGCTTGACCTTGGGCAGGTAGTTCCAGATGTCATTTTCCACCCGCAGGGTCGCCGTTCCCTTCTCCTTTTTGGGCGAAAGGATACGGATGAGCGATTTTTCCTTCCCTTCGCTCCAAAACTCCAGAGACAGGGTCCTCGACCAGTGGGCCGTCACGATGGTCATGGTCATTCGACCGTAACTGGAGTTACCCCGAAAGAGGTCATCCACCTTGTCCAGGATCTGTTTGGGGGTCAGTTGTTCCAGGCCTTCGGCAAAGCCCGCCCCGGGATTCACCGCAACGAACCAGAGGCAAAGCCAAAGCCATCCCAGGCATAGGGCCTTTCTGTTTTTCATCTTACCCCTCATGCTTCAGAATCTCCTTGATCGGGCCTTGCGGCCGGACCTTCGAGCAGGGTAGCCATGAACCGTCCGGCTTTTTTTGCATTAATGGCTTTTGCTGATGGCTGACCGCTGACAGCTGTTAGCGCGAATCCGGGAATGTTTTTTTTCGGATGAGCTCTATCTATGCCGTAAAACGAATCAAGGAAGGATCGTAGTCCTCGACCTTCTCGAATCCGAGCAGATTCAACAGCGTGGCCGCCACATTGGACAGGCCCGGTTTCTCAATGTCAGCCATCTCATAGGTCCCATGGTAACCGGGATCGAAGATCACAAAGGGGACGGGATTCAGGGAATGGGCCGTCCGGATATTTTTATTTCCTTTCTTGTCCACGGTGAACATGACATCGGCATTCCCGTGATCCGCGGTCACCACGGCAATGCCGTCCAAATCCTTGATGACGCCCACGAGATCCCCCACGCATTGATCCACCGTCTCAACAGCGGTGACGGCCGCCTCCATGACGCCCGTGTGACCCACCATGTCTCCGTTGGCAAAATTGAGGCGTCCGAACCGATACTTCCCCGATCTCAGGAGTTCCATGGTCTTGTCCTTGATCTCCACGGCCTTCATTTTCGGGGCCTTATCAAACTCGATCTTGTCCGATGGGATCTCGATATAGGTCTCGAGACCCGGAGCGATATACCCGGAGCGGTTGCCGTTCCAGAAATAGGTGACATGTCCGAACTTCTGGGTCTCTGAGACGGCAAAACTCGAAACCCCCGCCGCGCAAAGATACTCACTGACCGTGCGTTCTATGTCCGGAGGCGTGACAAGATAATTCGGCGGGATATGGGTGTCCCCGTCATATTCCATCAGCCCCGCATAAAGGAGATCCGGAAGCGGCCCCCTGTCGAATTCCGAGAAATCCTTTTCCGTAAAGGCCCGGGAGATTTCAATAGCCCGGTCACCCCGGAAATTAAAAAAAACGACCGCATCACCGTCTCGTATGGGGCCGACCGGCACCCCGTCCCCATCCGTGACCACAAAGGCTTCCATATACTGATCCGTAATCTCCGGGTCTTCCGTATAGTAAGTATTTACGGCCTCTTCCGCCGACCTGAAGGCCCTCCCCTTCCCCTTGACATGGGCATCCCATCCGCGCGCGACGATGCTCCAGTCGGCGTTGTAACGATCCATGGTGATCTTCATGCGTCCGCCTCCGGAGGCGATACAGTAATCCAGGCCCCGGGTTTCTGAAATGCCCTTGAGTTTTTCCTGGGTGGGAAGAATATAGTCCAATGCGGAGCGCTCGCCTACGTCCCTTCCGTCGAGCAGGGGGTGGACGCAAACCCGTGAAAGTCCCTCTTCGGCGCATCGATCGATCAGCGCAAAGAGCTGATCCATGTGGGAATGGACGTTTCCGTCCGAGAGTAGACCGATAAAATGAAGAGTCCCACCACTCTTGCTCCGCTCCACGATATTCCTCCAGATCTCGGTCTCGAAGATCCTGCCCGTTTTGATGGCCCTATTGACGAGCCTCGCCCCCTGGTCGAAGACCCGTCCCGCTCCCACGGCGTTGTGGCCCACTTCGCTGTTGCCCATGTCATCGTCCGAAGGCAGGCCCACGGCGGTCCCATGGGCACGGATTTGAGTATATAGCTCGGATTGGAACAAACGGTCCAGGTTGGGCGTTTCGGCCAGATACACGGCATTGGTCTCGTCTTCCGGGCCTATGCCGATTCCGTCCATAATGATCAGAAGCACAGGCCCTTTGGGCCCGTGAAAATCTTTCAGTTTTTTAAGGCTCAGTTTCATGGGTTATCCTCCAAACCTGGTCATGGGGGGATTAGAAATGCCTCGATTCTACGTGATTCAGGTAATAATTATTAAAGGATATGCCATGCCCTGTGCGCGGGTCAAGGGACATTACACCTTCAAGATCTGCTTGCAGCCCTACACACGCTAACACCCTTATCGCGCTTGACATTAAACACAGCCCTTGTCAATTCTTAAATCTTGCGAGCGCCATTCGTAAATGCCACAACACGACCGTCAACTGGGCAAGATACCCCGACATGACCTGTGACCTCAAAAGCCTCTCGCATATACCCTACCTTTACACCCTGGAAAAAACATTGACACTTTCCGGATTAAACAATCTGCAAAAAGCACTTCGTTTTCAACATTATCAATAAGTTGCCAAAAGACCTTAAAACCCCATCAGTGGTATGGAACCTGCACTAACTAAATTTTAAATATATATTCGATCCTGTACAGAGTGAATATTAACTCTTTTTTAAACCAAAGGAGGCACCACGTAATGGAAGAAAAACCTGAAATGGTTAAATCCGAAAGTAATGAAACGACGGTAGATAGCCGCCGCCGAGCATTTCTGAAAGGGGCCGCAGGTTTTGGTATCCTGGCAGCGACAACTCCCTTTGCCCTGAATCTCACGGCAAAGGACGCCAAGGCGGCCATGGGTATGGTATTTCCCAAGAAGTGGGATGAAACGGTCGACACACTGGTCATCGGTTCAGGATTTGCCGGTCTCTCTGCAGCAGCGGAGGCCGCAAAGGGGGGAGACAAGGTCTTAATCCTAGAAAAGATGCCCACTTACGGCGGAAACTCCATCATCAACGGTGGAGTCTATGCTTCCTGGGATGACGAGTTCCATCTTCGTGAGAAATTGAAACTGGGAAAGGACAGCATCGAACAGCATAAGGAGGATACCCTTAAGGGAGGAGACTACTTCAGTGATCCAAAGCTGGTCGAGGTGTTTGTAAAAGGCGCCACGCCCGCCCTTGACTGGATGATTGACGAGGGGGGATGCGAAGTCAGGGAGGCCCTTACCCGTGCGGGTGGTCATTTTGCCTACCGTACGCATACAACGGTCCAGGGCAAGGGCATCGGCTATACCGACCCTTTAAGAAAGATTGCCCTCAAAAACGGCGCAAAGATCCGTCTGGGCCATCAGGTGACCTGGATCTGGCGCAAAGATGCGGAAAGCCCGGTCACCGGTGTTGCCGTGAAAAAGGGAAGCAAAAAAAAGAACATCCGTGTCCGGAAAGCCCTCATTCTAGCCTCCGGCGGATTCAGCCGCGACATCAAGATGAGGCAGAGCTACTTTCCCTTTCTCGGACCCGAGATCAACTGTACCAACCATCCGGGCGCTACCGGTGAGATGATCCGTTATGCCCAGGCCGTGGGCGCGGATACCCTTCATATGGCCTTTATTCAGCTCTATCCCTTTGCGGAACCGGAAACGGGTATCCTGGACACCCCTGCGGTCTACCCTTTCAGCGGGGTCGGGTACGGCCTGGTCTATGTAAGCAAAGAGGGAAAGAGATTCGTCAATGAATTGGAGCGTCGTGATGTCTGTTCCTTTGCACAGATAAAACTGGGAATCAAACCGACTTACTCCATTTTCAATGAAGAAATGATCGAGAAAATGGGGGGAGATAAGAAAGAGGTCGAAAAGGGCATCCAGCGAAAACGGTTCATTAAGGCCGATACCCTTGAAGAACTTGCAAAAAAAATGGAACTACCGGTTGAAAAGACCCTTGCCACCATCAAGAAACACGATGAATATATCCGTAAGGGAAAGGACCCGGATTTCAGCAAACCCATGACCAAGAAGATGATTACCCTTGAGAAGGGTCCCTTTTACGGTATTGCCCAGTGGCCAGCGTGTCACCATACCATGGGTGGTCTCAGAATCAACCCGGATGCACAGGTCATCGACATCTGGGGGAAACCCATTCCCCGTCTTTATGCCGCAGGGGAAGCCACCGGGGGTGTGCATGGGTCCAACCGACTGGGGAGCAACGCCATTCCGGACTGTATTTCATTCGGGCGTGTTGCAGGCACCAATGCCGCGAAACAAAAACCCTTAATTTAACGCCCTTCCCGGGGGCTTGATGGCAGGCCCCCGTATAAATGGATAGAAAATGGGTATCAAACGATTCCTCCTGGTAATAATAGCGGTTGCAGCGATAATGACCTTCGGCCGGGCCCTCGTGGGGGTCAATGATGCCCGGAGCGCGTCGGACGGGGGGGACGCCTCCTGCACGGTCTGCCATAAGGGTGTAGGCAAAGACCTTCCTTCGGACCATCCGGCAATCGAGGATCCTGAGCCTCAAAACATCGAGGCGATCAGAAAGATCTTTGATGCAAGGGCAGGATCACGGTTCCTTGACGGTATCCATGCAAAAAATGAGGTATCTTGCCAAGACTGCCATGGTGAAACGATGCCCGAAATGGAGACCACAGTCGAAACCGATTCATGTCTGGGTTGTCATGACAGTTACGAAAATCTGGCGAAATTGACGGTCAATGAGGAGTGCGCTGAAAAAAATCCTCACAAATCCCATTTAGGTGAAGTGGATTGCACAGTGTGCCACAAGGGGCATGCTCCTTCGCAGGCCTACTGTCTCCAGTGCCACTGCAATTTTGTGATCCCCATGCCGGGAGATGGCAAATAGATCGCAAATAATCCGGCCCGGCATTTCGGGATGGAAAGAAAGAGGTTCCACTCTTTCCTGCGGTTATACCCCCGCGATAAATCACACCAGAAAAATCTGACAAGGCCCCTTTAAGGGGCCTTCCTTATATATTTTTATAACCCTTCGTGCCCTTTGTTTTCTTCGTGGTGAAAGTCAGTTTTTCACGAATTCACCGAGTTTAAAAAACAACCCACTCACGCTCCGCTAATATTTCTGTAACAATACCTCACGATATTCTATAATGATTTCAAATTATCAAGAAGTTGCCCCTGGATTTTGTGAAATTCAGGGAATCAAATCTTGCAGAGGGGAAAGGTGATGCAAAAGAATCCGAATGCTGAATCTCACGAACCCATGGAGCTCCATTTTACAAGAACCAACGGTCCCGCAGACGAGGCCATCGACCGGTTAATGGACATGGTGGGCAATATCCGCCGCCCCGGGATCGTTCGGGAAATGCTCCTGGCATCCCTCAAGGCCGGGCAGGAGGATGATGAAAAAGCAGACCTGAAACTCATGAACACCGCCTTGAAGGAGATGCGGTTTACGTCCAAGGTCTTTGTCCCGTATCGTGATGTGAAAAAAATCACGGTCTTTGGTTCCGCCAGGACCCGACCCCATGAACCCGCCTATCAGGCCGCACGCCTTTTCGGGCAAAAGCTCGCCGACGCGGGTTACATGGTGATCACGGGAGGGGGACCCGGGATCATGCAGGCCGCCAATGAGGGCGCCGGCCCGGAGCACTCATTCGGAATCAGTATTCGGCTCCCGTTTGAGCAGAAATCCAATCACGTCATTGCCGGGAACTCCCGTAATATCAACTACAAATATTTTTTTACCCGAAAGCTCGCGTTTGTCAAAGAGGCCGATGCCGTGGCCCTTTTTCCCGGAGGATTCGGGACCCTAGACGAGGCCATGGAAACCCTGACCCTCGTTCAAACGGGAAAGCGCAACCCGGTACCCCTTGTTTTGATCGATGAACCGGGAGGCACCTATTGGGTAAGGTGGATTAAATTTGTGGAAAAAGAACTGCTGGCCATGGGATATGTCAGCGAAG
>CAYNYM010000170.1:0-6820 GCA_964401325.1 uncultured Desulfobacteraceae bacterium
TGAAGCCGGGCGCCGCAGTAGGCCTCTGCGTTCGCAGTGTTCGTGCCTGCCCGGGTAACACCTTCTGTAGAATCGGCCAACAGGATGCTCTCGGTATGGGCATGAAACTGGACGAAATTTATCACGGCATGGCTCTGCCCGGGAAGTTCAAAATGTCCGTATCCGGTTGCCATCTCAATTGTGCTGAATCCTGGCTGCGGGATGTAGGTCTTTTTGGAAAACCCAAGGGCTGGACCCTGGTGATCGGGGGAAACGTGGGGGCCGAGCCCCGCATTGCCGAGGAGCTCTTGGTCGAACTAAACGATGAACAGGCCCTTGAAGCGATTGAAAAGGTCATCGCCTATTACAAGGAAAACGCCAAAAAGGGGGAACGGCTGGGAAAAATGATAGACAGAATCGGGCTAACGCCTTTTAAACAGGCGGTATCTTCCTAACAAGTGACCCACACGGGAGTCAATGGGCGGTGTCCATCCGCAAATCAAAAATTTCCGAATTGAGGGAAAAGAAAAAGGGTCTCTTTTCCCTCAATTTTTTTCGAAAGAGTTTTCGGCTTGAAATCTAGGCGCCGGAAAGCTATGGATACATCGCAGGTGAGGGACGTTGACAGGGCGCAAGGAATCTGTGCCAAACGACCTCGAGGCCTAATGGCGACAAGAGGGGAGTACGAAACGTTGCAGGACACGGATAAATTTATTAAGGCCTATCACGATTTTAAAGGGTCGGTGGATTTCACCAAGTCCGGATTTATGCCGGAACTGGACAATCTTGTTTGGATGCTGCTCATGGGTATCCCCAACGTCCCTGCAGATGACGATAAGTCGGAGGGAGCGGCTATCGCGGCCGTTGATCAGAGAATAAACATTTTAAAGGCCATATTCGTTGAGGTCAACAGGGATCAAGGAGATGAATTTATCGATCAGGGACTTGTCAGGTACGACCAGGCCGGAAAGATGGCCAAGATCATGCTGAAAGATACGAAAAACACGATTGATGCAACGACGGTGTAAACACAGGATGACCCTATGGAAGATCACGAAAAGAAGATAAGGGGGCTTGCGAAAAAACTGGCCGGCCTGCAGCAATGTGTGTCCGAAATCGAAAACACCGAGGCCGATCTTATGATGGCCATTGGGACGAATCAGGAAGAGGTCGGGCATCCCGACGCAGGCCGTTTATCATTTGAAGTTGAACACTTTCTCTTTGTTCTGGCCAATTCGGTTGAGGCCAGGGAACGCCATACGCATGGTCACATTGAAAGGGTCGTCATCCTGGCAACGGCTCTCGCAAGGAATCTGTCGCTTGGAGAGGAGGACATCCGAGCCGCAAAATTGGGCGGGATTCTCCACGACATCGGCAAGATCGGACTTCCCGGGCACCTCCTCGACAATCCCGGAAGACTCACCCCGGAGGAGTTTGAGCCCATTAAAAACCATCCGGAAATCGGCTATCAAATAGCACTTTCTTTAAGGACCTATCTGGGTCGAGCCCTTGATGTCATTCGACAGCATCACGAAAAGCTGGACGGAAGCGGTTATCCCCATGGCCTGAAAGGTGAGGATATTTACCTTGGAACTCGCATCATGACGGTTGTTGACATCTATGACGCCTTGATCAGTGACAGGCCTTACCGGAAGGGCATGTCTCGGGAAACCGCTCTGGCCATCCTGCACCAGGAGGCGGCGGACGGAAAGCTCGACGCGGGTGTGGTGGACTCTCTTCATGCCCATTTGGGGATTTAGGGTTCGCGCAAAAACAAATCCCCAGAAGTGGCGTTCAAGTTTCGATTGGATCTGTGTGACTCGATTGAGTCAAGCCACAGGAATTACCAACTATTTCGATGAATTTTCGATTAATGGTCATGCAAAGGCCGCCTGCAGCGGAAGATCCTTGCTGAATGCCGCTATTCATACTATATTTCGGATAAAACGTGAGACGGAATCCCGGTCGAAGCTACCCACAAAACGCCAAAGGCTCACCGGCCTTTTCAAACAACCGGAAGGGGTAACACTGATGGCGGAAGAAATGCTTGCGCTGGAAAAGGTGAAAAAGCTCTACAAAAATGACGCCACCGAACGAAATGAGATCATCGAACGGTTCGAGTCCCTGGGGGCGCTGGGCGAATTTGGCTGGCGCTATCTGGTTAAAAAAAAGGAGATCTTAGAGTCCAGTGAGGCGGTTAGGGATCGGGAGAGTTTCCAAAGAGAACTCACGGAAAACATGATCAAGAAACATGTTGAATACAGAAAGCGGGTTGAAGAATGTCTCCAGCGGGGGCTGTATTTTGGGGAATGCCTCGAACAAGCCCGGGATGGGTTGGCCCCTCTTTCATCGATTGAAAAAGAAATTATTGAACTTTCCCTGAAGTGGACCGCCCTGGAGAAGGTCATTTCAGGTCTTTCAGCCGGAGAAGCCCTGGAGAGTTTTGCCGTAAACTGGCATGTCAGTGAAAAATGCATCCGGGAAATCTATGACGATTTTCCGGAAGTCATGGTCAGCGATTACATCGGCAATGACATCTACCAAGTGCTGCCTTTAGAGGACAAGGACCAACTGAAAATCGCTTTTCTGAGGGTTTTGACCAAAGACATGTCGATCCCGGAATACGCCTTTTTGATCAAGGGACTCAAGGGTCAGGCCCTCAAGAGAATTTGTTCATTTAACGAAAAGGATTTCTTCCAATTACCAAAAGAACAGATCAGGCCCGCCCTGGAAATATTCTTGGAATATGGGGGGAAAATCGACGAAAAAGCACTAATTGACCTAACCAACGAAAAGGGCATAACCCAGGCGGAAATGGAATCCCTCCTCAGCCTCGCCACCCATCACGGCTGAGGACAGGGCCCCGGAGAGGATCGTGGACTTCTACTCCTCCACGCCCAACTTCTGGCCATGAACAGTGCATTTGAAGCCTTCAAAGCCGGGGAAACCGGGATTGAGCTTGCAATGGATGCCGAGACACTGCGCCAACTGACTTGATGCACTCTGAACAGAGCTGAGGAGACAAAGCACGGCACCGGAGGCGCCATTGCCATGGTGGATCCCCCTTTGCCTCGAAAAAAGGTCTAGAATTTCGGGTTGTCTTTGATGCAACACCCGTTTCGGCCTGCAGGATCCGACGAATTTATCTTTTGCCCCGGAAGGCCTTCGAAAAGGCCTTAACCGCGTCCTGTTTCAATGCCTTTTCGAAGGTTCCGGTCCCATAGGAGTCTTTGGGGCCGGACAGCGTTTGGAATTGACAGGTCTCTTTGATTTTCCTATGATCCTCGCCAGCATAGGATCCAATCCGTCATAGAAACGGCGGCTTCCGCTGTCGCAATCCTGGGAGGCGTTGATTATGATGCCTACATCCGACCACACATTTTTCCGGGAACAGATTGCCAAATTCGTCAACAATCGGATTGCCCCGTTGGCCGGGGAAATCGACCGCACAGATGATTTTCCACGGGCGCTTTTCAACGAAATGGGAGAGTTGGGCTATTTCGGCATTCGATACCCGGCCCAATCAGGAGGCCTGGGTGCTGACGCCCTTACTTTTTCTATTTTCGCAGAGGAACTGGCCCGAGGCTCCCTTGCCTTTGCCGTTGCCTGCATGATGCAGTCATTGATGGGGACTGATTTTCTTTTTCGTTTCGGAAACAGGGACATCAGGGATCGCCTTTTCGCCCCCGCACTCAGGGGGGAAAAAATCGGTGTCATCGCCTTTACCGAGCCCGATTGCGGTTCCGATCTGGGTTCCACCAAGACCACGGCCACACGGGACGGGGACGCCTTTATTCTCAAGGGCTCAAAGATGTGGATTACCAACGCACCGGTCGCAGACTTTTTTACGGTAGTGGCAACGACTGACCGAGGCCTGGGCCTCAAGGGCCTCAATTTCTTCCTGGTCGAAAAAAACACAAAGGGTTTTGGGGTGGGGAAAAAACTGGAGAAGACAGGATCCCGTGGGTCATGGGCCAGTGAGATTTTTTTTGATGACTGCCGTATCCCCGCAGACCATCTTCTGGGGGAAGAACTGAACAAGGGATTCATCTATCTCGGGGAAATCCTGGGTGAAATAAGGATCATGATGGCCTCCCTCGCCCTGGGTCTGTGCAGGGCCGCGGTGGACTCGGCCATTTCCTATGCCCGGCAAAGGCAGGCCTTCGGCAAACCTATTGCCAGATACCAGCTTATTCAGGAAAAAATCGCCCGCATGTCAACGGAACTGGAAGCCTCCCGGTGGCTCGTCTACAGGGCATGCTCTTTGAGAGACCGAAAACGCCCCTTTGCAAGGGAGTCCATGATGGCCAAGGTACACGCTTCGGAAGCGGCCATCATGGCGGTGGAAGAGGCCAGAAGAATTCACGGGGCCTACGGCTATTCCAGCGAATACCCTGTGGAGCGGCTCTTCCGGGACGCCGGGTTCCTCTTGTACGGCGGCGGCACCCACGAAATTCTTAGCCTGAATATTGCCAGATCCATTCTGGGCGGGCATTAGTCGGGTTCCCTGCGCCTCTGCTAAAGCCTCTCGAAATGATATCATCGGCCCGCATGGCCAAGGGATTGATGTGCAGGCCCGCCATTTCGACCACCAGTTCAGCACAAGCCTGATCACCCGGTCCGTTCGCATTGTCACATGCTCCACACTTACGCAATTAAATATCTTCAGACCGGATTGGACGGCTCTGGAGATAAGGGTGGTGAAAAAAACGTTTTCCCCAAGGAAAAACGGCTCACAGGACATAGACAACACCACTTTGCTCGTTTCCCTTCGCAGGTATTATCCTGAGCAGGTTTTAAGGGTTGTTCTTCAAAGGACTCTCAGATGAATAACAACACCCCTAACGATAGGGGCTATCCTAAAAAAACCTTCTCGTTGTGTCAGAACGTTTTCGGATGCGCCCGGTAAAAGGAATCGGTCCCGTCATCATGGGACACCTTTGACACCCCGCGAACCGCCTCGCCGTCCCGCTCTAAACCAGTGCCCGATCCACATTGACGGTGGATCAGGGCCCCCAGGGTTCTCCTTGACGCTCATTCCCTTTTGTTTTATTCTTTTTAATTGTGGGAGGAGGCGGTGCCAAAGGCGTTTAACCCTTCCAAGCATTGAGATTTACAATAATTTTTTTGGAGGGCGTCATGAATATCCTGGATGAACAGTTTTCCGAATTTGGAAAACTTCCCAAAGACGAAAAGATCGTGTGTTTTCAAAGAAACGGGCGCCTTTTTGATATGATCATCTCCCAGCAGTTGAATCGCCCCATTCTGGACGATATCTACACCATCACGAACCAGCTCAGGACCCTTGCCAAGAGCAAGAATGGATCAATTTTCCTGCAGGATCTGCTACGGCACAAACGGGCGATGCTTTACTTCGCCCAACCCTCCTCCAGGACCTTTCTCTCCTTTCAAAATGCCTGCCACATCCTCGGGATGAAGACCTCTGAGATTCGCGACACCAGGGTCTCGTCGGAAGTCAAGGGCGAGAGTTACGATGACAGTTTGCGAACCTTTTCCTCGTACACGGATTTGATCATCATGCGGCACAAGGAACCGGACATGGCCGAGCGGGCGGCCTGGCTCCTCAACACCTTTTCAAACCGGCCGGTACCGGTGATAAACGGCGGGTCAGGATCGGATCAACATCCCACCCAAGCCATCCTCGATGTGTACACCCTTCAGAAATCCTTTGAGGACCAGGGCGGACTTGAGGGGAAAACCGTGCTGATGTGCGGGGATCTTGGGAGGGGAAGGACCGTCAGATCCCTCAGTTATCTGATGAAAAATTTCGAGGGCGTCAGGCTTATCTATGCCGCGCCCGAGCCCTTTCAAATGAAAGAAGACGTGCTCACTTTGCTCGAAAGGCAGGGCATTCCCTACGTCATTGAAACACAAGCCCTGGAAAACGTCCTCCCCGAGGCGGATGCCATTTATATGACCAGGATCCAGGACGAGCACGACAAGGTCGCCGGCGAATCAAACAAAACGGATATATCCCGTTTCAAGCTCAAACGCGAAGACATGGTAAGGATCAGGGCCAATGCGATTATCATGCACCCCTTTCCACGAAGGGACGAGATCGATGTGGCTATTGACTCGGATCCCCGGGCCATGTACTGGCGGCAGGAACGCAACGGCATGTGGACCAGGGCGGCTCTGATCGCCTATATTTTCAATGTCCACAACCAAATCATGGATTATTGACTTTGTGTTCATGGGTCATGGGGCTTCCATACCATTGCGAACCCTACCGACAAAGAGAAACGAGCGCCCCGCAAGGCCGTCTTTCCGTGAAAGATGAACGAAGAAGACAAATCACCCCACCAGACCATCCGGCGCCGTATGATTGCCCTCTTGAGCGAGGGGGAGATGAATGCAAGAGAGCTCTCCCAGGCCATGGGCATCCGGGAGAAACTGGTTTATGAACATCTCAATCACATGGCACGCTCCGTAGCATCCCAAAAGAAACATTTGGCAGTTCTGCCGTTCCGTTGCCTTGATTGCGGTTTTGTCTTCAAAGACCGAAAGCGTTTCACACCACCGGGGCGTTGTCCGCAGTGTAAGAATGCACACCTTGAAAGGCCCAATTATCGCATCCTTTAGCAACACCGGGCGGGGTCTTTGGGGCGCCTTGATCCACCGCCTGATTTGTATATTTTGACAAAGCCCCCTTTCTGAATGCCTTTGTCTTCAAGAGGTGTTCATCCGTCTGCAAACCTCGGATTTCTGCCTCGGATCGCTCAATCGGGTGCCCGAAGCATCACCCCCAGATCGTTTCGGGAATTTCCCCTAGATAAATGAGCCGGTTCCCCCATAGACAACGCCGAAGAAGGATGTTAGA
>CAYNYM010000171.1:0-6803 GCA_964401325.1 uncultured Desulfobacteraceae bacterium
GGAATTGGGTATCAAACCTTTTTTCCGTGTAGGGAGGCTCGCCCAGGGTGACGAAGTGGAGAAGTTCAACGTCATGAAGGCTGTTGGCCCGATCGATGAGTCCCTCTACCAGATATTGCGGCTCGGCGCAGGCGGTTCCCAGAAAAACCTTGGCGCCCCTCTCTACCGCCTCGAGAGCATCTTCAAGGCTGCTCTTGCGATGGGTGTAGACGGCCTCCCATGCCTTGATCATTGGTGTTTCCCCCCTTTTGAAGTCTCATGGTTCCCCAAAAACACGCCCTTCTTCCCTGCCCTATGGGCGGGAATTCTCGATAGGCCAGAAGGTGTTGCATTGACTGAGCGGATTGCACTTGAAGGGATGCCCGTTCTCAATAGCGCAGGGGCGTTCAAGAATATCCATCAGGTTGATTCTATTCCAAATGCAAGGGGGGCCATGAACTGCCATCGTACTCATAGCCCCGAATAATTCCAGCAGGCGTGCGGGGTCCCACTAAAAACGGGGCGGCGTGAGCGAAGCAGGGGGGACATGGACCCCCTGCTTCCGGCGATCTATCGATTTTGGCCAAAGCATGGTAATGGGTGGATCTTACGCGGCCATTTCCAACACCTTTGCTACGAGTTTTCCAATGCCTATGGCCACATCCTTGATGCCGGGTCCCAGCATGTAGGCCGGCGTTGTCACGATTTTATGGGCCGCATCCACGTGAATCCCATCCACCGGGCAGGTTTTGTGCCGCCCTCCCATGGCCTCGATAGCCGATGCCGTGGCTTTGTCATCACCGATGGTGACCTCCGGTCGTCTGTCAGCCAGGGCCTTGGTCAAGGTGGCCGGGGCGATGCAAATGGCCCCCACGGGTTTTCCGGCAGACACCATTTCATCAAGAATGCGCTCGACCTCCGGGTGGACCGTCGCCTCCGGCCCTTTCACGGCAAAATCGCTCAGATTTTTTGCCGCACCGAATCCGCCCGGTATGATCAAACCGTCCAGATCTCCGGCCCGAACGCCCTTCAAATCCGTGATTTCTCCCCTGGCGATGCGTGCCGATTCCACGAAAACGTTTCGCCTCTCCTCCATGACCTCCTGGGTCACGTGATTGATGACGTGATATTGATCCATGTCAGGGGCCATACAGACAATCTCCGCCCCCGCCCTGTCCAGGGCGAGTAAAGTCAGCACGGCCTCATGGATTTCCGAACCATCATAAAGTCCGCAACCTGATAAGAGCACTCCAATTTTGAGCATGATGCCACCTCCTGTTTCAAGATCCGCTTCTGAAAGGACTGTGCTTCATCACGCGAGATCCTTTCCCTCTTTCCCGGTCAGCATGTACTGAGCAATCGTTCGACGGTCGCCTTCGCTCATCTCCGTAAACCTGATTCCCATTCCGGAAGGGCCAGCACCTGCCGTGCCACCGGATAGCCGTCTCCAAATCACTGCACACTTTATCTTCAGGGGGTCCGACAGGCCCGGGAGTTGCAGTCTCAATAAGAACTCCTCGCCCTTTCCGAGAGGCTTTTCTGTCTTGATAAAGAGACCCCTTTTGCTGATATTGGACGTATAAGCCCTGATAAAAGCGTTTTTGTCCTTGTAAGTCAGTGACAGGGCCTTGGGGACACGGGATTCCGTTCGATTGGAGGAATCGGAAATCTTGGTAACCATCTTCTGAAATCTTTTCACGATAGCTGCGAGAATGGTCCTGAAATCTGAGGACAGTTTGTTGAATTCCGCGTCCAGAGAAGCCCTGTCCACAATACCCAAGACCGTATCCCCCAGCGCCCTGGCCGTAGCCGTCCGCTTTACCGCACCCAGAAAGCCGAGTTCACCGAAGACTTCACCTTCCTGAAGGGCTTCAACCACAACGGTCCTCCCTTCGACGTTTTTGGTAATTTCCACTGTTCCGGAGAGGACGACATAGACCCAGTCCCCGGGGCTGCCCTCACTGATGATGGTCTGCCCGTCTGTGTAAAACTCTTCTGATGCCAGGGTGAACATTGCCCCCCCTCCCTCGCTATCTGCATTATCGGCCCACAGGTTGTGTGGCGGTTCAGGTGCAGGCGTCCAGGACACAACAGGACAACGACCTGAAAATCAACGCCTTTTAAGGATAGTATAGTGTCAAAATTTCCAGGAGTCAATCAGGAGAAACGGGGCATTCCGTCACTGGACTTGGCCCCTTCCAAGAAAGGTACGGGTCTATTTCACGTGAATCCCCTGGAGATCACGTTCATTAGACTTGCAACAGTTGCAGCGCTGAAGTGGGGAGGGATGGGGGAGGAATCATCGGCATACAGGACGTTTGGATTTACTGAATGCCATTGCAGGCAAAAAAGGCGGCAAGGTCAACCGAGGGGGATTCGATAAGGCGAGGACCGAGGATGTGTGCACCCAAAGACAAGGGGAAAAGCCCTAACAAGACAGCTCAAGAGAATAGATCGGCCATTTTTCTTGAGGACCTGCGGGCATCTAAACCCTCGCCGACACGGGACCTCACCTTTGGCCGTTCATCTTCGACCTTAGAACGGGTGAGCACCTGAAGGTCACGACTCTCCGTTCTTCCAGTGTAAGATCTTCCCCGGTTGCCGGATTTCTCCCTCGTCGAGCGTTTTTCTCTTTCACCGCAAATTTCCCGAATCCGCTGATGAGGACCTCTTCCCCGGATTCCAGTTTTGTCTTCATGATTTCAAGGAGGGTTTCGATGAGCCTGATGGATTTACTCTTGGAAAAGCCGCATTGATGATAGATACTTTCCGTAATGTGGGCTTTGGTGAGAGTCATAAAAGGCTCCTTTCTTGAAAGGTTTCCGCCAGATTAGCCTTAACTCCCTATTTTGTCAAGATTTTTTGGAAAGCGGATGAAAGAGAGACAGGACGGCTTGCCCTGCACATGAGGACGTGAAAGACAACAACACCCGTGAAGTACACGCCGGCGGCAAAAACCAGTAGCCACTGAAACCCCATGCCCATGGCCAGACACTTGCCGAGGACCGCCCCGATAACCGAGGCACATCCGTTTGTGGCCCATGCCCAGGGGATCATCCCAGGAAAGTCTGCCGCGACCACGTGAAGGCCCCATGGAAAAAACCACCCCAAAAAAAACGAGGGAAAGGAGATCATGAAGACGGCCGCCAATGCTCGGCCCCCCAGGGGCCAAACCATCATCTGCTCAAAGAAGAGATTCCAGACGACGACCTGAACGGCCATACCGGCAAAGAGGCCCACCAAGGCCACCCATAGGGACCCACCCCTTTGTTCCCTGATCCGCCTGACCCTCAGGCTCCCAATGCCAGCGAAAAAGAGGACGGAACTCAGGACCACGGAGGCAGAGTAAATGGCGTGACCCAAGAAAAGTGTATATCTGGGCAGCAGGGCCATTTCAACAAACATGAAACCCAACCCAATGGCCCCGAAATAGGTCATCATCCCCAGGGCCCGTGCACCCCCGCTCTCATGCGCGGATGTCGTCACCCGCCGGGCAAAGACAAGGGGCAGCAGCGTGAACAGAGCGCCGGCCAGAATCGCCTGGATGAGCGTTGCCAGCACAAAGAGATATCCCAGGTCCGCCAAGGGAAGCCAGGCCCCGCCCGGTTGCCGAAAAAAGGCCCCGGCCCTGGACCATCTGAAAAAATGAGAGAAATAGGGGCAGTCATCCGTCGTGGGAGAGATATCAAAGGGATAGGTCCTCAAAAAAGTGGCCGCCCCGGGGCCACAAAGCGCCATTGCGCCCTGGAAGAAATAGGGCTCTTCCAACACATCATATCGGTTTGCCCGAGCCGGGTCCATGTCCGCGTGGTAGGCCAAATCGAAACTCCGCTCATCGCAGAACCCTTCGGCCCTGAGCCGTTCTTCCTTGGCAAGGGGCGATCTTGATATGAGAACGGTACAGGTCTTCCAGCTCCGCACAAGGAGGAGGTGACGCTCCGGACGGGTAATGGAGGGGTCCGTCATTTTCAAGGCCCTGAGGGCCGTGGCGATCATTTTCAAAGAGTCGCGGGGAGGGAGTTTTAACCAGCGGGTAATGACGAGCACCCCGGAATCCGTGAGGTGAGATAAATATTGGGAAAAGGCCTGAATCGTGTAAAGGTAATTCTCACTGGCGGCATGCAGGCCCCCTGCCGAGGCCCCATAGGAATCTACAAGAGAAATTTGAATCAATTCATACGCTTCCCTTGCCCCATAAAGAAACCCTCTGGCCTCTTTCTCGACCCACCGGACATTCGGGCGGGTCTTCAAACCTCCTGAAAATTCCGAGAAAGGCCCGGACAAAAGACTCGAAATCTGACGGTTGACCTCCAGCGCAACGATTTCACGGGCATTGTGCCGCATCCCCAGAAGGAGATCGCTCCCTCCCCCTGCACCGACGACCAGCACCCGCTGTGGGGTCCTGATGAAATAGGGCAGGGCCATGGTCGTGAAATCCAGATACGCCAACGCTTCCAAGTTTCCGGAAAAGCGTGTGATGGGCCCCAGGTCGTCACCATCCAGAAAGAGGGCCTTCTGTTCAGGAAGGGTGGCCTTCGAATCCGTTCCCTTCAGCCCGAAATTCAGACTGAGCCCCGGCACAAACCGTATATGGGAACTCGCCACCACATGGATCAAACCGAGGGGACCGGTCCGTTTCGCCTCGACGCGGGCATCCGGAAGTGCCAGGGTCATTGGGAGACCTTTTGTGTGATGGGTCTTCGGGATCGGAGGCAGCACCACCTGGGTCATGACAAGGATCCCTGCGGCAATTCCTGGGATCATGGCGTTTTTGAGGGGATTTGAAGTTATCAGGCAAACCCTGAGGGACCCCAAGAGGACAAATCCCCCAAGCAGGGGAACCAGGTTCCATGGCATTCCCAGATAGAGCGCCGGGACGATTCCAAGGGCGCCCGCAGCAGACCCTAAGAGATTGATGCCGTACATCAAGTGGGCCTGCCCGCCATATGCCGTGAGGAGGATACACAAAACGCCGCCCGAAAACAGAAAGGGTGTGGCCATAATCAGATAGGTGGCCCCCATCCTAAACCATTCCGTACCCCGCCAGATGAGGTTCAGGGGATCCAATCCCGTGATCTGGGATAGGCTGAAGGCCAATGAAAAAGAAACCGCCGTAAGGCTCGCGAGGATCGTCAGGCAGGCGTCCAAATTCTTGCGCATTTTGGTGAATGTGACAAACACCAGGGAACCGGCGCCACCCAGGCCCAGGAGGGCCATGCTGATGACCATGTAGGCGAAATGGTGCCAATGGGCAATAGACAGGAGCCGCATGAGGAGGATCTCATAGGCCAGCAGGGCGGCGGAAATCGTGAACATGAGAATGGCGTGAGGGAAAAGGGCACCCCTTTGAGGAAACCGGCCGTTCATCTGGTCCTTCCATCTCCTTAACATGTCAGGCTTTTCAAATGAAGGGATGATTCAAGCTTCCGGCCTCTTATCAAACCTCAGCAGGCGCCTGTCTCCCACCCGGGGCCCTGCACTGTTGCAAATCGGATCTACCTCAGGCCTCTCTTGAGAGGCACGAATCGAACGGGCAGCAACTTCTTCATGGTTATAGCGCCGTCCAGGGTTTTTTCGATCAGGGTGAGATGCTGAACCGCATATAGGCTGCCCACCGGGACACACATTCGCCCTCCCGGCTTGAGCTGTTTGAGTAAGGGAGGAGGGACAAGCGAGGCGGCACAGGTGACAATGATTCGATCAAAGGGCGCATATTCCTGCCAACCATGGTATCCGTCTGCCACTTTGACTCGGACATTGGCATAACCCAAATCCTGTAAACGCCTCATGGCCCGGCGCCCCAGGGCCGCGACGATCTCAACGCTAAACACCTCTTCAACCAGGTGAGAAAGGACGGCGGCCTGATAACCGGACCCCGTACCCACCTCCAACACCCGGTGCCGGGGCTTGACCTTGAGGACCTCGGTCATAAGGGCCACGATGTAGGGTTGGGATATGGTCTGCCCATACCCGACGGGCAGGGGATAATCGTTATAGGCCCTGGAGACATCCCGGGGTTTGACGAACAAATGGCGGGGAACCGAGCGCATGGCATCCAGCACCCTGGGGTCTCGCACCGGTTCTCGATAATCGGGAGGACGGGCTATCTGGTCTTTGACCATGCGTTGGCGAAGGACCTGGTATTTCGTCTCTTCACCGGTCTCCGCCATCGCCCGCTCGATGCCGTATGACAGAAATAAAAAAACGGCCGTCTCACAGAATAACGCCCAGGCGACCGGCTGGATAAAGTGCCTCAGGACCCTATTGCGCCATCCCCTTTTCATGGTCCACCCCTTCAAATCCGCTATCTTTTTATCGTAAGTTAGAAGGTCTGAACCTGTCAATTCCTTTGGATTGCCCCTTGTTGCATATGGATCCTATCTTCTGGGGAGAATTTCAAGGGATGGAAACGACAGAGGGCACACCCTCCCCGCACGTCACGGGTACCGGAGGGGCCGTTATTTCTTGGTTTGGCATGGGGCAGGGGGCGGTTTAGGCGGGAGAAGGGCCCCAAAATGGGTTGGCCTTATCTTTTCTGCATCAACTCGCTGACCAGTCTGACATTGATCCTGTTGGCACCGTCCAGACGGTTCACAATCACCTCAAAGAGGTGCTTGGCCACCTCCGGGTACTTTCCGATGACCTCGTCAAGCTTGCCCCCTGGAAAGCGTTTTATCACGGAGCGGCCCTTTGAAATGATGCTTGCCGATCGGGGCTCGCCGGATATGGCGGCCATTTCCCCAAAATATTCTCCGGGTTGCACGATATCCGCGATTTTCTTGCCTTGTTTCACGACCATAAGGGCTCCCTGGACGAGTTTAAAA
>CAYNYM010000172.1:0-6735 GCA_964401325.1 uncultured Desulfobacteraceae bacterium
ACTTCGATATCCCTATACAGGAGATTCAGGCAGCCGATTCGGAGGCCATTGCGAATGATATGGAGGAATGGAAAAAGACAAGGAATAAGCCTCTACTGGAGGAAAAACTTGCGAAATTATATTCGGATGCAAAAAAGGAAGATAGTTATAATCTGATGCCCTCCATCACTGAGACGGTCAAGGCGTATGCCTCAGCGGGTGAAATAATAGGGGTGATTCGGAAAGCTCGCGGTTTGAGTTATGATCCGCTGGAAATGATTGATTGTCCCTTTGATTTGCAATGAAAGATTTTCTCCGCGCGCTGCGTGATTATGATACTTAACTTTGGAGGTTTGGAATATGGGCAAAGGGCAGGGAATCAAAGTTCTCATTTCTGTGATTGGTCTTGATGGACATAGTACTGGCGCCGAGGTCGTGTCCAGGATTCTTATGGACAGTGGAATGGAAGTGGTGTACCTGGGAATCTATCAGACGCCGGAAATGGTCGTCCAGGCCGCCATTCAAGAAAATGTAGATGTGATTGGGATAAGCAGCCACGCCTCAAACTATGGCCAGATTACCGAACTGATGGAATTGCTGAAGAAAAAGAATTTGGAAGATATCTGTGTCATTTGTGGGGGAACCATCCCGAAAAAGCAGATTCAAGAACTAAAGAAGAAGGGCGTCTCTGAAGTTTTTGCCCCTCAAAGTACTTCAGAAGACATCGTTGATTACATTGTTTCAAATGTGAAAAGATACAACGTTTCCGCAGGAATTTAGGGGCTTTTACCCCATTGCAGTGTTGAAATGATGGGGTAATGGCCCGCGCTGGCGCAGTTTAGCCTTTTGTCGGAGTGCTCGAAGTAGATCCGACCAGTCCATTCAGGGGAGGTGCCATCTTGGGGGATCGAATTCGGGTGCAGCGGCATTGTATGGATGAGGGAGTCTTTATTCGTTCCCTGGCGGCCAGAGGTCACTTCGGGGGACTTACCCGGTCTACACGCTCGGCGATTGATGTCCTGATCGGATCGACCAGGCGTTCACAAGACTGTGGCGGATTTAAAGATGATGATTGATATCAATCAAAAAAAATACGAAGAAGGCGAAATCGAATGGAATCCTTCCTTTGGCATGGAGAGAGGAGAGTGTCATGAGCAAGGCACGGGCGCTTAATAAAAGGGGGCAACAAAAAATAAAGAAAATCTGCAAAGCTGCAGCTAGGGTTTTCTATAAAATCGGGTATCTGGAAGCAAACCTGGATGATATTGCCTCTGCCGTGAAAATGAGCAAAGGAGGTGTTTATCACTATTTTAGCAGCAAGGATGAGATCTTGTTTTGCGTTCTGGATAATTACATGGATGTTGTTTTGGAGGATCTTGAGTCCCAGCTCGAGGGGCTCTCGACCGGAGAACCGAAAATAAAATTCATTATCAAACGTCACTTGGAGCTTTATGCCGATCACAAAGAGGAGGCCAAGACATTACTCCATGATTTGAATTGTCTATCCGTCAAATACCGCAGGAAGATCGCTACCAAAGAAAGAGAATACCTCAGACTTGCCGTCGAGGCCTTATCTGAATGTAAATGGGGCAAGGTTGGGGTAAAGCGGGAGGAATTTACGGCCCTGGCATTTCTTTTGTTTGGAATGTGCAACTGGTGCTACAACTGGTATGATCCTAAAGGTCCCATTGATGTGAACGCTCTCTCACAAATAATATGGACCGTTTTCATGAAAGGAATATCCGGATACCCTGAAGGGGGCGTTACATGAAATTCTTCAACAATGGTCCTTTTTTTTTCGGTTGCCCGACAAGCTGGGGGATGAATCTATTGAAGAGGTATACAAACGGGGTACAGAACAGCAGGCTTGCCAAAGTCATGGTGCATCCCAATCCAAGGATGGCCAACGGGGAACCGGAAAGGTTGTTCACGACCCACTTGGCGGCTTCGGGATTAATAAAGTGGTAAAAGATCCCGTTCAAGCAGAAAAGAATCAATGCGTTTTGCCCCAACCAGACGATGATCCTCCGTTGTGGGGTTGCCTTGGCCAGGAAAAGGATGAACAGCGACCCTGCAACGGCTGTGAGTGGAAAGAAGAAAAAATGGCCGTGTGATGACATCATGATCACAACGGAATTGAAGAAGGGCAATGACCCCCGGTTCAATCTGTAGGTAAAAAGAACGGCCAAGAAACCGGCAATCAGGGCGGGCAGCAATATTTTGGGTGATATCTTGTCCAAAAGGAATCTCTTGCGTCTCAGATAGATCCCCAACAGGTAGAATGAGTAGACGCACAAGGCCTCATGGATGAACAGATAGTTCCATCCGACGACGCGCTGTTTCATGGGATTGAAAAAGTCGATTTTCCAATTCAGGAGGTAACCGCCAGTGTAAAAGACAAAGGCTGCAATCAATATTCTAGAGTCCGATTTGAGATACCTGAAAGCAAAATAATGAACCAGTTCAACAGAAAAAAGACAGAGTAAAAACCACGTCGGAACATTGAACATGGGTAGCCCAAAGAGAGTCAACAGGAGGCCCCGGGCATATCCATTGAAGCTGGGCAGTCTTAAATCAAAGAAATCACCCGAGAAAAAAAACGTCAGCAAAATCATGAAGGCAGTGAAAAAAAGGAAGGGTATAAGGCGGGAAAAAAAACGATGCCTCACATATTTTCTGAAATCGAATAGTAAATCATTCTCTTTGGTTATAAAACCGGCCAATACGAAAAACAGTAACATGTGAAAGGAATAGATGAATTTGTAATGAAGAGCGGCGGTGGGATTTTTCAGATACATGATTCTTTCGATAAAGTGACCATAATAAACCAGGGCGATGCCGTAAAACCGGGCAATATCGATCATCCGGATGCGCTTCGTTTGCAAGTGAGGCTCCATGGGGTTTAATCCAGGATATCTTTACTCGATCCAATCAAAGGTTCGTCTGACGGCCTTTTCCCATTCCTTGCAGGATTTCTCCCTGATTTGCATTTCCATGGCAGGTTGCCAGGTCTTGTCTTTCTCCCAATTTTGCCGCAGGTCGTTGAGCCCGGACCAGAAATCCACTGCCAATCCGGCGGCATAAGCGGCTCCGAGGGCGGTGGTTTCCGTTATACTGGGTCGGATCACCGCCACATCCAGGATGTCCGCCTGAAACTGCATCAGCATTTCATTTCGCACCATGCCCCCGTCTACCTTGAGTTCGTTGAGTTCCACCCCGGAATCCTTGTTCATGGCCTGTACGATATCACGGGTTTGAAAGGCACAAGCCTCCAGGACGGCCCGTGCTATATGGCCCTTGTTGGCGAAGCGTGTCAGTCCAACGATCACTCCCCGTGCGTCCGCGCGCCAGTAAGGGGCAAAAAGACCCGAGAAGGCCGGCACAAAGTAGATGCCGCCATTGTCTTCAACCGACCTGGCGAGACTTTCAATCTCCTTTGCATCGGAAATCAGCCCCAGGTTATCACGGATCCACTGGACCAGTGCCCCTGCGATGGCAATGGAGCCTTCAAGACAATAGACGGGTTTCTGTTCGTCGATTTGATAGGCCACTGTAGTGATCAGCCCATGGGTGGAGGACATCGCACGCTCACCCGTGTTCAGCAGCAGGAAACAACCGGTACCATAGGTATTCTTTGCATTCCCCTCATCAAAACAGGCCTGCCCCACAAGGGCGGCCTGCTGGTCCCCCAGTGCGCCGCATACCGGGATATGGGCTTTAAAAGGTCCGTCCTTCCGGGTCATCCCCCACGCACGGGAGTCGCTGGAGGGAACGATGCGGGGGAGGATCTGTTCGGGAATCCCGAGAAAGGCGAGGATTTCCCGGTCCCACGCAAGGGTACTCAGATTCATCAGCATGGTCCTGCTGGCATTGGTGACGTCCGTGACATGGGCCCCGCCGTCAGGTCCGCCCGTGAGCCACCAGATAAGCCAGGTCTCCATGGTCCCGAACAGGGCGTCCCCCTTCATGGCTCCGGCGCGGGCATCCGGGGCGTTGTCCAAGATCCATTTGATCTTCGGTCCCGAAAAATAGGTGGCCACGGGAAGACCGGTCTTGTCTCGAAAACGATCCTGTCCTCCTTCTTGAATCAGCGCCTTGCAGATCTCATCCGTTCTGGTGCATTGCCAGACAATGGCATTGGAGTAAGGGCGTCCGGTATTTCTGTCCCACAGCACAGTGGTTTCCCGCTGGTTGGTGATCCCCACGGCCTCCAGATCCGAACCGGAAATATGGGCTTTATTCAAGGCGCCGGCAATCACCTCCTGGGTGTTTTCCCAGATTTCAGCCGGATTGTGCTCAACCCAACCCGGTTTGGCAAATATCTGTTCGTGCTCTTTCTGGTCCAGGCCGATGACTTGACCTTTTCGATCGAAAATGATGAAGCGGTCGCTGGTTGTGCCCTGATCCAAGGCACCTACATAACTTGCCATTATGTATTCTCCTCTGGAAACACTGGATGAACTGCCGGAAGCCGGCCTAAGGGTCATTGATTCGAGGATGATCCCGGATGAACCGAAAAAAGGGAGGATAAAGCCTGGGCCTTACCCCCCCTTTTGGATCAACACCCGTTGATACACTCCGGGAAGGATGCCTGCGTTTGATCCCCAAGTAAGGGGGGTACCATCCGGAGAGCATTCAAGTGAACTGTTTGACACGACTGCACAGAACCACGGCTATGCGGTTATTTCACGCGACCCTCTCGCCAGGCCTGAATAAGTTGGTCATAGTCAACGGTAATGCCTTTAGGTTTTTCATTGACCTTGGCCTTGGGTGATCCGGGCTTGTTCAGCCAATAGGACTCGTCCTTCTTCGGGTTCAGCTTGGGGCCGCAATCGCCTTGCACATCAGCACGTTCTATACGCTGCAAAACACGGTCCATCTCATTTGCGAGATTGTCCATGGCCGTGCTCACGGTCACCTCACCGGAGACCGCCTCACCGATATTCTGCCACCACAACTGTGCCAGCTTGGGATAATCCGGCACATTGACGCCTGTGGGGGTCCATGCGACACGGGCCGGGCTTCTGTAAAATTCCACCAGCCCGCCCAGTTTGGGCGCACGTTCGGTGAAAGACTCGTGCCGGATATCGCTGTCACGGATGGGCGTCAGGCCCAAATGGGCCTTTTTGAGGGAAGTGGTCTTACACACGCAGAATTGCGCAAAAAGCCATGCGGCTTTGCGTCGATCGAGGGGTGTGCTCTTCATAAACGTCCAGGAACCGCAATCCTGGTAACCCAATTTCATCCCTTCTTGCCAGTAGGGACCGTGGGGTGAAGGAGCCATGCGCCACTTGGGCGTTCCGTCCGCGTTGACCGTCGGACCCGGTTTGACCATATCTGGCAAAAACGCCGTGTACCAGAAGATCTGCTGGGCCACAGTGCCAGCGGCCAGGAACGGCAGATAGGTGTAAAAATCCATTCCAAGGCAACCCGGAGGGGCGTATTTCCTAAGCCACTCCATATACTTGCGAAGGGCATACTTGGCGGCCGGGCCGTTGGCGGCACCACCCCGTGCCACGCTCGCACCCACCGGCCGGCAACCTTCCATCCGGATACCCCATTCGTCTACAGGGACGCCGTTGGGGATTCCCACGTCACCGGCACCGGCCATGGACAGCCAGGCATCGGTGAAACGCCAGCCCAAATCCGGGGCCTTTTTACCATAGTCATTATGACCGAAAATGGCCTTGCCGTCGATTTCACCGATATGTTCGGTGAAAAACTCGGCAATATCCTCATAGGCCGACCAGTTGACCGGCACACCCAGTTCATACCCGTAGATTTCCTTGAATTTCTTTCTGAAATCCGGGCGTTTGAACCAGTCGTAGCGGAACCAGTAGAGGTTGGCAAACTGTTGATCCGGGAGCTGGTAGAGCTTACCGTCAGGGCCTGTGGTGAAGGATTTGCCCATGAAATCGTCCACATCCAGGGTCGGCAGGGTCACGTCCTTGCCCTCACCCGCCATAAAGTCGGACAGGGGAACCACATACCCGTATCGGGCATGGGTTCCGATCAGGTCGGAATCGTTAATCCAGGCATCATAGAGGTTTTTCCCTGATGCCCACTGGGATTGCAGCTTTTCAATCACATCCCCTTCCTGGATCAGGTCAAAGGAGATCTTGATACCGGTGATCTCCTCAAAGGCCTTGCCCAAAACCTTTGCCTCATACTCATGGGTCGAGATGGTCTCGGAGACGACCTTGATGTTCATCCCCTTAAAGGGCTCGGCCGCCTTGATGAACCATTCCATTTCCTTGAGCTGTTCGGCTTTTGTCAGTGTGGACGGTTGGAATTCGTTTTCGACCCACTTCTTTGCCGCTGCCATGTCTGCACTCGCAGGACTCGTGAAGAACACCAACAGTGCAGCCGCAACAGCTGTAAATAGTAACCTTTTCTTCATCACGCCTATCATAGGGATTCCTCCTTCAGGCCTTCGATTTTATCCCCTCTGTGTACCCGGGTTATATCGTCCGCGTGAAGGCCGTTAACCCCGGGCGATATAAACTCGAGGGACCAGTACCGTTTTTAGGTTCACCCCCAACGCATAACAAGAAACACCCAGCAGGCCGAAATCGGTAATGCGATCCACAGCGCCAAATCGGTTAATCCGAGCCAGGCGAGATGGATGTATCCACTGCCCAACAACCCCAAAAAGAAACGCGTACCGCGTGTGGTGGGAACCAGGAGAAAACCCTTGCGTTCAATGGTGGGCGACGCCAGTTCCCAGACAAGCATGCCGGCCAGCATCAGGAAGAT
>CAYNYM010000173.1:0-6729 GCA_964401325.1 uncultured Desulfobacteraceae bacterium
GCATCCCTGAATGGAAAGACCGGATTCTCTTGTGCCGCCGCGCCATCGAACCGAGACATGGGTTCTGGACGGTGCCTGCCGGTTTTCTTGAAACAGGGGAAGGCCTTTCTGAAGGAGCCCAAAGGGAGACCCTGGAAGAGGCCCGGGCCCGGGTGGACATCCTGGCACCCTTTACCCTGTTCGACCTGGTTCACGTCGGCCAGATCTACCTGATCTTCCGGGCGCGGCTTCTTGACGAAGATTTCGGGCCGGGGAAAGAGAGCCTTGAGGTGGGTCTCTTTTCAGAAGAAAAAATCCCCTGGAATGATATCGCCTTCACATCTATCCAGGAAAGTCTGAAGCTCTATTTCTGTGATAGGACAGCGGGAAATTTTCCATTGCACACTGGACGCATACTTCCTGACGCACATCACCCGGCCGACCGGTTTCAAGAGATATTCAGGGAGACGGCGTAGCTCAATGGGCTCTTTCGGGCGAGGTCTCGGGCGTTGCGGTGGATATTCGAAACATCTTAATGACTTCCGGGAAATGGGTGGGGATACAACTGTCGAATAAAAACAGGTTTTTAAAAACGATGACCTGCCATCGTGAGTATTTTTGACATCAAGAAACCAGTCCTCAAGCTTCAAACCCTCAGAAATCTATTTCTCCTTTTCTATATCTATAAGGCCTTTCATACGGATTTTGGGGAATCTCTTTCAAAATGCCCTCTGACACCAAGTCCTCAAGGGTGCCCGGGGGCCGGCCAAATCTGGAGGTGAACCGGGATATCCCCTTTTCCAGGATCAGCACGCCCACAAGGGCCTCTATGCGCTCTTCCAGTGCTTTCCTGGTTTCTTCATCCTCCTCCTTTTCATACATGGCCTTCAAGAAGATTATGGCGTTACCGGTACTCCCGCTCTTTTGGGCCAACCGGGAACCCAGTGTGGCCAACAGGAGGGGCGCATCCTGCACTTTTGACGCTTCCATCAGATGTTTTGATGCCGTAAGATCGTCCTTTAGGAAAAAATGATAGTCAAAACCAATGAAAAAACCAGGGAGCCAGTCCCAGGGCCGGTGCTTTTTACTTTTTTCCAACAATTCAATGGCTAAATTGTACTTCTTGGCCTCCCAGGTGAGTGCGCTTTGAACCAGATAGTATGTCTGCTTAAAATGGGGGTCCATGGCCATGGATTGTCTGAAAAGGAGAGAAACGGCCTCCCAATCCTCTGCGGTGGCTTCGGTATTGGCCCCGATAAAGGCCGCCGCTTCAATCAGGAGGTAGTCCGCCACAATGCCCTTGAATTCACCGGCAAGGGCCTTCAAAATCGCCGGAGGCAGTTGCGGGGCTTTGGGATGTATGTCTTCCGCCGCCTGCCTTGCCCGGTCTTCACGAACACGAGTGTTTGTCAAAAAATAGGTAGACAATAAAAAGGTCAAGATTAAAAGTGGGATTATAAGGGTCTTTTTCATGTCAGCTCTCTGCGCTGAAAAACGAGTATAGCAATCATGAGAATCAACCCCATGTAGCTTATGCCGTAGAGCCCGGACCAGAGCAACTGAGAAGTTTTGAGCGGCAGGCCGTAAGCGGCCGTTGTTTTGAGATCAAATGCGGCAAGATTAGGAAAGATCCAGGAGATCACATCAATAAATTTCCCGAATAACCCAGCGCCTGAATCTGGACCTACCCCGCAATATACCTTGCGGACCAACTCCACATTCTGGCCTATAAAATAACTGCAGGCCGTCATAAGCATGGCCAGGAAAGAACTGGATGTTGAGCACGTAAACAGGAGGGCCAGGGACGTTGTAATCAGTAAGGATAATAAAGCGTATCCCAGTGCTATGGCAAAGGTCAGCCATGAAAAATCAGGGGGAACATAGGACGGTGCACGCAGCATCGCAAGCTTTACAGAAGCCGATGCAAAAAGCCCAAGGATAATGACGCATGTCAAAACCAGCAAACCCAGCCCGAAAAATTTCCCGATCACATACTGCCAGCGTGAAATAGGGCGCGATAGCACCATATAGATCGTCCGTTTTTCCAGGTCCTTCGTCAGCAGGTTGATGCCCATAAAAAAGATAATAATCAGACCGGCAATGGACACAACGGATAGACCCACATCAACCGCGACCTTGCCAAGTTCGTGTGAAAACATATTGGTAAAGGCCAGATTGAACACGCAGAGAGCAAAGGCAAAGAATAAAATACCCAACAAAATACGATTTCGCACACCCTCCTTGAAGGTGATTTGCGCCAGTAACCAGACACTCTTCATTTTATGCCTTTCCATCCTCTCTTTTTAAATGCTTCCCTTCGTTGAACCGCTCGAAGGAACAAGGGATTGACCGACGGCTCATTTTTCATCGGCCTCAATAAGTCTGATAAACGCATTCTCGAGTCCGTCGGAACCTCCAATAAGGTCACCCAGGGTACCGCAAAAAAGGAGTTCTCCTTTGTTCAGTATTCCCACGCGGTCGCAAAGGCTTTCAATATCGCTCAAAATGTGGGAGCTGAAAAAAACGGTTTTTCCCATTTTTCTCATATCCAGGATCAGATCCGCAACAAGTTTACGTCCCAATGGATCGAGGCCACTCATGGGCTCATCGAGGATGCAGATTTCAGGATCATGAACCAGGGCCAGGGCCAGGCCGATCCGCTGCACCATTCCCTTGGAATAGGTGCGAATATGCTGTCTTTTTGCTTCAGAGAGTTTCAGACGAGAGAGAAGTTGCCCGGACCTCTCTTCAAAGGCCCCTTTTTCCATGCGGGCGGCCTTTCCCCCGAATCGGAGGATCTCCTCACCGGTCAGATGGTCATAGAAAAGAGGGTTTTCAGGTAGGTAACCGATATATTTCCGGACCCTGGGGTTGCTGACCGACATGCCCTTTACGGTAACGGTCCCGGATGTGGGGTGGATGAAATCCAGTATTATCTTGATCACCGTGCTCTTACCCGCGCCATTGGGGCCCAGGAATCCAAAGACTTCCCCCTTTTTGATTTCCAGGGTCAGGTCATTGATGACAAGTTTTTTTGAGTTGAGATTTTTCTTATAGTATTTTGACAGATTTGAAATTCGTATGGTCATGCGTTTACCTTTATGAGCGGCTATTTCATAAAAATACGAGAGTACACAGTGATGAACCTCGGCACAGAATAAATCTCACGGATCATGAGGAAAACAACAAAATCAATTTTTTTTCAACAAAAAGGTCAGGTACTGAACATCTTTCATTTACCGTTTTACGCCCCTCCAGGATAACGTCACGAAGATTCGTTCTCATATTTTAGAGGAATGTGTTTGCTCATTTCCAGAATTTTGTGGTGGGTCCGGTTTGGCCCTGAGATTCTTGATAATGAAGACAGAGATCTTTTCGGCGTCACGGATTATAACTCCACCAACCGGTTAGATTGTCACAAACGTAAAAAACGACTCATTCCATTTCATTGTTTTCACCGGAATAGGCACTCTGCTAGTGGTTGTTGACATATCATAGGAAAAGGGTGAAGCTCAGTGTATATCTAACTGCTTTTTATGACTGTTGGATCGATACAACATTCGTCCGCAAAACTCAAAGACAACCTGTTTTGGTGGAAGCGACCTGATGCGTGAGGATCTCGCAAATTACAGGTTTTAAAATTGAACTGGTCCGGATAGCCGTGTGAATGGCCATCCGGACCGGAACGAGTTTAACAAGCTTTTTAGATTGAACTGGATTATCTTGCTACCCATGGAGCTGCAAAGTCACCAGCAGGGGTGGTAGAAGCGGGACAATCGGCTACAACCAGAGCGGTTCCCACGAACGCCACTGCAGTATTCTGCCAGGTTGAGGTAGAATCACTCTCTACGCCATAAAATGTATTTCCCTGTAAATGTTTTGCAGCACAGGTAAAGGATGCACCAGCTGCGCCCTCCGTATTGGCAACAATGGTGACCGCATTTCCTACCCCGATGTTGAGGCCGCGGATAATAGCGCTTGCTGTTGCAGTAATACAAGCGTTAGCGGCCGTGCTCGGACCTGTGACAAGAGCGCCGGCCGTATTACCCCCACCACCAGGAAGAGCCGCCGCTGCTGTTATCCCGAACGTCTGCCAGTCGGAGAAGAAGGCCGCCTCTGAGGTGGAAAGGTTTCTTACGTCACTCTGGGCAGAGGCGTTGTAGCCCCTGATCCTGTAAGCTGCAAACTGCGGAATGGCGATAGCTGCCAGGATACCGATAATCGCGATAACGATCATCAATTCAATCAGTGTAAAACCTTTTTCATTCTTTTTTGAAAATTTGGTAAACATTTTTATCCTCCTTCAATCTTTTGTATGAATAGTGACCATAATCAATGTCCAAGATTAAACTTGGCCCTAAAAGCTCCCTGATCCCCCCTTTCAATTTATTTTATAATTTGATTTATAAAAGCTGTTATATTTTTTCGCCCCTGAAACCTTAGCTTTGTCTCTATCATTATTCAATTAATATGCCATTAAAACCATGTGGGACGAGTAATTTAATTTTAGATGTATTTCCTGTTAGTTATAAAACTCAAGCTCTTCTTCCCTGATGTCAACCAAGGCTGCCGTTCTGGCGCCATTTGACAAATTTTGTCATTAAAACGACGGATTTTGTCAAAACACCTTGCAACCACCCCAACCATTCATGCAAAGAAAAATGCTGCACCCCTCCGACCCGGCGAGGCGTTCATGTCCATGGTTCCCTCAAATTTTAAAAAATTCAGACAGGATCTACAGGATTTTCAGGATTTAAAAATTATAAGATACCCTGGTTATATTGTCTGGCTGTCTTTGATTTGTGACTGGATTCTTACCATCATGGTCTTTTCATATGTGCGCCTCAGCGCGAAATATTTGTCTTTGGGTGTTAGCTTTTCGTATGAAACCGCACAGTTTGCAAATATTTTTCAAAGCGACGCATCGTGAACGGATCAAATTGAATTCCCTAATCACGAACCTTCTGAAGCCCCAATTTATCCAACCTGTACCTGAATGATCGCATACTCAATCCCAGGAGATTCGCTGCCCTTTGCCTGGAACCACGGGCCAAATCAATGGCCTTGATGATGTATTCTTTCTCAATATCAGCCAGTATACCATCAAGATCAACCCCTTCAGACGTCAGGTCTCTTTTGCGTCTGTCTTCCTTGGATTCTCCCATCTGAAAATTCGACAGGGTGAGACTCTCGGGTAACACGATGTTGGAAGTCTCAAGCGCAACGCTTCTCTCGATGATGTTCTCCAGTTCCCTCACATTGCCGGGAAATGAATATTGTTTTAGGATATCCAAGGCATAGGCAGATATCTTTTTTACATCCTTTCCCAAATCCTTAGAATATTTCTCCAGGAAAAACTGTGACAACAGAGGAAGATCATCTCCTCTTTCTCTCAGGGGAGGCACGGAGATCTGGATGACATTGAGTCGAAAGAAGAGGTCCTCGCGGAATCTCTTATCGATCACCTCGGCCTCGAGATTTTTATTTGTGGCGGAAATGAAACGAACATCAACGCTTTTCTCTTCAGTCCCGCCCACGGATGTAAAGGTTCTCTCCTGTATGACCCTCAGCAGCTTTACCTGGATTGAGGGGGATAATTCCCCCACCTCATCAAAAAAAACCGTCCCCCCGTCCGCTACTTCGAAGAGCCCCTCCTTATTGGTCGTCGCCCCCGTGAAAGCGCCCTTTTTATAACCGAAGAGTTCGCTTTCGATCAGGTTTTCTGGCATGCCTGCGCAGTTGATCACCACAAACGGTTTGTCCTTTCTCTTACTTTGCCTGTGAACGGCCCCCGCCACCAGCTCTTTGCCTGTTCCGCTTTCTCCTGAAATAAATATGTTGCTCTTGGTTTGTGCGACTCTTTCGATAAGATCATATATCTTTCGCATCTTCGCACTTTCACCAATCAGACATCCAAAATGGAATTGGCCTTTTACGGTCTCCTCTTTCCCTTCAATATCCGGTGAGCGCTTTGATTTCAAAGCACCCCGGACGATCTTCTTAAATTCTTCGACCTTGAACGGTTTGGGTATGTAGTCGTAGGCACCCTCTCTCATGGCCTCGACGGCTGTTTCCGCAGTGGCGAAAGCGGAAATCATGACGACCATGGTTTCAGGACTTGTTTCCTTCGCCTTTTTCAGCACCTCAATCCCGTCAACATCTTTCATTCTGATGTCGGTGATAACCAGATCGAACAATCCTTTGTCAAGGATCTCGCAGGCCTGTTCACCGCTGTCCGCAAGGGAAATCTCATATCCTTCCCGTGTAAGAAGAATATCCAAGAATTCCCTCATACTCATTTCGTCATCAACGACCAGTATCTTCTGTTTGCCGGTTCCAGACAATTCGACCCCCACACATGGTTAAAATATTTCTCCCCTTCAGACACTTTCCAATAAAGGGCGAGTTCTTACTCTTAGATTGAATTTCCTCTGCTTTTAAAACATATTCGCATTCAGTGTCAATGATTGCCAAATCAGCGGGCCCGCCCTCTTCAAGGCCCCCCGCATTAAGCCCAAGAATTCGGGCAGGTCGGCAGGTGAGTTTTCCAATCGCCTCGGACAGCGTCAATATTCCGTCTCTTACAAGGGCCAACGTCAATGGCACGGCTGTTTCCAGGCCGATGATGCCGAAGGCCGCCTTTTCAAATTCCAATTCCTTTTCCATTGAACTGTGCGGTGCATGATCCGTGGCAATGGCATCGATGACTTCTTCTGAAAGCCCCCTCCGAATAGCTTGGACATCCTCCGG
>CAYNYM010000174.1:0-6728 GCA_964401325.1 uncultured Desulfobacteraceae bacterium
ATTGTGCATTTGCCGCCGACGGGATGCTGCCCTATCCCCTGTCCCTAAAAGACATCGTGGATGAGACGGGAGGCATCCTTCAGCGACGGCACATGGAGGTCGAGCGGGTGATCTCACCGGCAAAGGCTTTTCTCATGAGCTCTCTTCTTCGAAGCGTCGTAGAGGAAGGCACGGCCCGATCCCTCAAAGGCCTGGGAATAACCTTCCCGGCGGCGGGAAAAACAGGCACCACCAACGATTTCAGGGATGCCTGGTTTGTGGGATATACACCGGATATCCTGGCCCTGGTATGGATCGGCTTTGATGACGGGAGGTCCATCAAAGCTTCGGGATCATCGGCCGCACTGCCCATTTGGGCCGACCTTGTCCAAGCCATCCCCCAACATATTTCGGGCGGCTGGTTCAGGATGCCCCCGGGAGTCGTCGAACGTGTGGTGTGCTCGGAAAGCGGGCAGTTGGCCTTACCCGGCCGGTGCCCCGAAACATTCGAGGAGTTTTTTTTGGAAGGGCATGAGCCAGAAGAGACATGTCCCCTTCATCGAGGTTTTAACCCCTTTAAAGACCTTTTCAGGGAGTTTGAAAATTTTATCAAAAGTCTATAGCCGCCTTATCACAATATTGTGGGGTTGGACATGCCTGATTCTTTTCGGATGCGCCACCATGCCTTCGGGTCCGGTGACCGAACCTTCCCCGGGGCCTTTCCCTCCTTTGCAGGAGCAGGTGGAAAAGCCCGAAGAACCCAGCCCCCGTGCTTTGGCCTCCCTGCGTCTTACCGAGCGTGCCCGCAGACTCCTAGCCATGAATCAGCCCGACGAGGCCATTCGAACACTTGAAAGAGCTCTCAACCTGAATCCCGATGACGGCAAGAATTACTACTATCTTGCAGAGGCCTGGATCAAGAAGGGAAAAAGGGACCAGGCGGCGGAATTCAATCGAGTGGCCGGTATCTATCTCCAAGACGATGCCGCTTGGCTGAGAATGGTCGAACGCCAGAGGGAGCGCATAGAGGATTCCTTTTAAGGTCTGATGCCGGATATCCGTTTCAAGACTTCAGCAAAGAGCATATGAGTATCACTCGGAGGTCGTCAAGCGCTATCCTCCCGGGCAAATGAAGAAGAGGTCCAAAGAGAAAGGCAATGGGCTCCACCCCTTCCAACTGGGCTACCTCCTGGAGTTCTCCCAGGCTCGGAATATTGGCCTTGTCGATCTTCTTTTTCATCTTCTGATATCGGGCTTCATGGGCTATTTCGCAAGACCCTGTCCTTCAGGCCGTGTGGTGCCCGTTACTGCAGACCGCCCGGGTCTCAAATTTCTCGGGTCCAGAGAGAGGCCATGGCCGGGCCTCCTCCCACACAGAGGGAGGCCCCGCCATGGGTCAACCCCAACCGTTGCATTTCATAGTAAAGGCTCACAATCAGGCGAAGTCCCGTGCAGCCGACCGGATGGCCCAGGGAGATGCCGGAACCGTTGTGGTTAAAGGCCTTCACGTCCAGGTTCATGCCGAAGTCCTGTTGCAGCATTTCTTGCACCCCAATGACCTGTACGCCAAAGGCCTCGTTGATCTCCCAATAATCGATATCCTCGAATTGCATGCCTGTCTGGTCAAGACACTTGGGAATGGCCACGGCAGGGCCCAGACCCATCATATCGGGGGCGACCCCTTCGCTGCACATGCCGGCCAGTTTCAGCAGGGGCTCGATGCCCAATTCATCCGCCTTTTTTGCGGACATCATGACCGCTGCCGATGCCCCGTCACTGATGCCCGCGCCGTTGGCCATGGTCACCACGCCATTTTCTTTGAATGCAGGTCGTAGCGCGCTGAACTTCTCCAGACCGGCCTCCCTGTCCACATGCTCGTCTGTATCAAAAAAACGAACACCTTTCGATGTCTTGATCTCAAAGGGGACGATTTCCCGCTTAAAACGACCCTCGTCAATCGCCCTTTTGGCTCTCATGTGGCTCATAACGGCATACTCGTCGCATGCCTTGCGTGCGATACCATATTTTTCGGCAATATTTTCGGCCGTATAACCCATATGACCGGGGACCAGTTCGTCGATGAAACCGTCGGAGAGCATGTGGTCTTCGATATTACCGCGACCCATCTTGTATCCCATTCGGCCCTTTGGAAGGAGATAGGGGGCGTTGGTCATGCTCTCGACCGCCGCGATTAGGGCAATCTCCGTTTTACCCAGCATAATGTTGTGGGCCGCAATCTCAGCGGCCCGCATGCCGGAAGCGCAATTCTGGTTGACCGTGACCGCACTGCTCCGATGGGGAAGCCCCAGCCTGATGCCGACCTGTCGGGCGGGCAGGGAGCCCTGAAGTGCGGTGAAGATCTGCCCCATGCATATCTCGTCGACAAGATCCGCCTCGATACCTGCTCGTTTAAGGGCCTCCGCCCCCACTGCAATGGCCAGTTCCCGGGCCGATACCGTCTTGAGACTTCCCATGAAGTCCCCGATAGCTGTCCTGCAGGCGCTGACAATGACGACTTCGTGAAATTTCATAAATCGTTCTCCTCCTCTGTGCCGTAGAAAAGTAGCAATCGTCCAATCTCAACCATCAGCATTCGTTCGGAATCCCGAACCCGCAAAGGGGGCGGGAGCCCGTCATGTGGGCGCCATGAGCCTAGAATCCCACAAAGGGCATATCACAAGTTCCTTGCTGTTTCAATTGGGAGTATGAGGAGAAAATGGAATGATCTAATCGATCAGAAACAGAGATTGATTTTTCAAGCCCCTCATCACCCCCGATGCGACGCTTCCGAGCAGTCGTCGTTTGATTCCTGAAAGTCCCCTTTTACCCATGACAATGGTGCCGAATTCCCCGGCTTCCGCATATTGCAGGATGTCTTCGACCACCTTTCCGGCAGAGGGGATGATCCGGAGTCGAAAATTCCCGGTCGAGCCGATGGTTTTCTTGATTTCCTCCCATCTTTTTTGTAGGGGTGCGGTCGGGCCGCGCTGCACGTGAAGAAATGTGAATTCAAATCCGGGCTTGTCCAACAGGGCGCGGGATATAAACATCAGCACCAGGAGGGTAGTGGGTGACAGATCCACGGGGACTAAGACCCTTGCAGGGTGGCTATCCGAACCGATGAGTGCCACGACCTTACCCCTGGCCCTGTAAGGGACCCTTTCCCTCCATCGTTCTTGCCGATTACCGGCCAGAAGAATCACCCCATGATTGCCCTGGTCGACTTCTTTCTGGACCTCTTTATCAAGGTCTTCCCGGGCCGTCCTGATAACGGCCTTCAAACGATTGTCCTCGAAACCGAATCGGTCCAGGAGGTCTTTGCCCCATCGAAGAAAATCGTCTTTGTGCCTGGTTGAGATTCCTTCCTCTGTGCCACGCCGGATAAAGAGCACGGTGGGTGAGATGTTTGCGGAAATGCGGTCTTTTTCGGGAAGCAGGAGGGGAAAGGCATCCTGCAAGAGGGGTATGTCTTGGAGATCTTTGATCACCCAGAGCCCCTTGTACATTCGGGTGAGTAATTTGTGCTCCACGTCGACCTTTTCCAGGAGGGCCCTGGGCCATAGACTGCAACCGAATCCCTGTTCCAGGACCACGCGTTTCAGGCAGGTATGACAATCTATGCAGGCAACGACTCGACGGTCCTTTTTTCGGGCCTTGTGAATCCAGTCGAAATCCGATCGCAAGGGCCGCCCGAGCCCGATGAGTTCGGCCACCCCTTCCCGGATCATCCTGTCGGCAAGGGCCGGTTTGATGATCCTTCCGGAGAGAACGACGGGGATCTTTGACTCAAGAGTGAGGGTGGTGACCTCCTTTCGAAGATACGCGGGGTGGGCCATGTGCTTCATGACCGACTTGGCGAACATGGAGTTGAAGGAGGCCGCCGAGGGGCTCAAATAGGCGATGCCCTCATCCTCGAGGTGCCTGGCAAAGGTCAGGGCCTCCGGTAACTCTACGCCGCCGGGGACCCATTCCCTGACCATGAGCCTGAATCCCACAGGGACCCGCCGGGGCAGACATTTTATGACCTCCCTGACCACTGCCAGGGGGAAGATCATTCGGGTCTGCAGGTCTTTCTTCGTGCCGTCCTGCATGCGATTGGTAAAGGGAGAGAGAAACTGGTTGAGCAGATATCCGCTGGCCCCGTGGAGTTCGACCATGTCGAAACCGGCCTCGATGGCTCTTTGCGCCGCCTTAGCGAAATCGTCGATGATGCGTTGTCTTTCCCGCCCGGTCATGGCGCGTCTCCATGATCCGATTTTTTTCAAAAAGTGTCGGGTGAGAGGGAAACGTTTTTCCAGGGGAAAGAAGGTCATGAAATCCCTTAACGAGGATACGTTGAAGGTGAAGTTCGCGCCATCGAGGGGTGCGGGCAGAAGGGGTTGATCCGCCCTGGCAAAGCGCCCGGCATGGTTGAGTTGAAGACAGGCCAGGGCGCCCCTTTTCTTGATCGCCCGGGCCAGTCCGGCAAGACCTGGTATGAAATCGTCTTGATCGGCCCTGAGATTGAAGGTCGAGGTCACCCCGTCCGCGGAGACCGCTGCATTGGCCACCACTGCCATGGCCGCGCCCGAGTCGGCGAGTCGGGCATAGTGTTCGATCATGAGTCTGCTGACCCGTCCGTCCGGATGTGCGTATCCCGTGAATATCGGCAGGGCGATCACGCGGTTTTTGAGGAGGGCTTGCCCAATGGGGAAAGGACTGAATAGGCCTTGTTCAGCGGAAACAAGATCCTTTTTTCCTGAATTCATGCCCTGTGTTCCTCAAATGTGTAGGTTTCTAAGGGCCCCCTGCCTCATGGATGCATCTGAGGGGTGCCTTTCAGCCATGAACCTGCCAAGAGTTTAGCCGGTAAGGTCCGCTGGAGAATGACCCGGGAAGAATGGGGAAAGGCCATAATTTATTTTAACATAAAAAACCCGGTATTCAGGGCCTGATCCAACATCAAGGCCTTATCTTTTTTTGTGCCACGGCTTAAGGGAAGATATCATGACCGCGAATATCAGGATCGCCACTTGAAACGTCCCGAAAATAAGCAGCATGGCTTTAATCTGCATGAAGGTGGGATGGGTCAGGGCATTGAGCCCTTCGGCCCTGGCAATCGGCACTGTGCCGTTCAGCCAGGGACCCAGGGGATAGGTGCCGATTGATTTTCAAAAACACGCCGAGTTCATCCTGCGTCAGGCAGGGATGCATCCCGGGGGGATAAAGGAAGGGACGATCCCCCGGGATCGCCCCTTCCGTTTTCAGGGAGTCAATGACATGGATGCGATTCTAATGGACCGAGATTTTCTTGGCCTTCGTTTCTTCGGGCTTTGGAATGTCAATATTCAGAACACCGTCAGTGTATTCGGCTTTGATCTTTTCAGGATCCAGGCCTTCCGGCAGCATGAAGGAGCGGCGGAATTTGCCGTGGACTCTTTCCTTACGGCAGTAGCGGTCCTCTTTTACTTCATTCTCATGGGAGCGCTCTCCCTCGAGGGTCAAAACATTATCTTTCAGATCAATATGAATATCCTTTTTGTCCACACCGGGTAGATCGGCCTTGATTACAATCTTCTCATCCTGATCGAAAATATCCGCACTCGGTTCCCAACCTCCGATAGAAGATTCCTCTCCAGGCCAGTTCGAGGGGAACGGGGATCCGTTAAATAAACGATTGAGGTGGTCCGAAAAGGTCTCCATCTCTCTCAAAGGGTTCCATTTTACAAGGTTCATAACCAATACCTCCTTTCATCGTATTCAATCTCTGTTTGGTCTAAATCTATGCATTAAATGTATGCTGTCAATATTTTAAATGGAGAAATTAATTGCATTACTTAAAATAATGAGTGTATATTGGTAATTAAGAATCCGCCACAAAACAAGAATGACGCCTTGCAAGGAGGAAAATCATGAAAAGAAAACAGAAAAAAGAATCCGCCGACATGTTCTCGTTGCCCCAGCCTTCCTCCTTCGATCTCAGGGGGCGCCAATCCGTACGGGCGACATTTAGGCTGACTGCGCAAGCCATCAATGCCCTGAGTATCGTCTCGATCCACCTGGGCATCAAGCAGAAATCCCTGTTTGATCACCTCATCGAGGATTCACAGGCCTTGAGCCAGATCGCCCGGGAGTTGCAAGCCCTGGAATTTGACCAGCCCGACCGAATTCAAAAGACCTTTGTGTTGAGCAGAAGGACCCTTTCCTGCCTGGATAGGGTCTCCAAGGAGTCCGATACATCGCGGGATGCCCTCGTAGAGTATTCACTCCATCGGCTCTTGCCCCTGATCGAAAAGGAACGGGAAAAGCATGAGAAAAGGAAGGACGTATTGAATATTTTGACAGGCTATGTAAACGAGGGTCGGAAGATCCTGGAAAGGGCGGGTGAGATCCTCGGTGAGGAGGACCCGGTCTGCGAGAGAATGACAGAAGGTGTGAATGCGCTGGCCAACGCTTATGATGTTGTGGAGGCCTTTGTGGAGAAGGGGAAGATTATTGAGGATTCTTGATGGGCACCCGGGGTGATCCGGAGAGGTGAACGCCCCTGAGAAGAGGCAACGAGCCTCGATCCCTTTTGCATCGTAGGGTTCATCAAAAAAAGACGGTCCTTACCTCAGAGATATTACACCCCAGGAATCTCTCCCCGAAGTCCTTGAATCGTTGCGAGTCGTCCGATGTGTAAAATACCCGTCTCCCTTTTCGAGAAAGTCTTTCCTCTATTTCCGGGTGGCGTTCAAGGTAATCCTCGAGTTTTTCCGTAACGATGCCCG
>CAYNYM010000175.1:0-231 GCA_964401325.1 uncultured Desulfobacteraceae bacterium
TGAGATTTTAAGGCTCCTACGAAAAAATAGGAAAAGAAATCAATCCTCGTGGGAATTGGGGTCACATGGTCAGATCCGGACCGTTAAAGAACCGAAAGATAGTTACGTGAAAGGCGCAATAAGATGATACTTCAAGGTGACCCTGATCTCAAGACACAAAATGTGAGTAGAAAGCCATATGCGAAACCGACGCCGTCGGAGATACAGGAGGCCAGGGGGAGGAGACTGCCG
>CAYNYM010000175.1:309-6714 GCA_964401325.1 uncultured Desulfobacteraceae bacterium
GGGCTTTATTCGGCCGCGGTAGGTTGCCACTTCGCTCGGCCCGGCAATCGTTTTTGGAAGGCGCTGCACGGATCGGGAATCACCCCTTGTCGTTTGGAGCCGTGGGAGCAGATGGAGCTGATCGATTACAGGTGTGGTTTGACAAACCTCGTCGGGCGAGCCACCGCAGCGGAGGGGGAACTGGGTGACGAAGAACTCGTTAGAGGTCGTCACCACTTGATACTCAAGGTCCTGCAATACGAGCCCCTAATCGTGGCGGTCCTGGGTCTCGGGGCTTTTAGGGCCGCCTTTCAGAGGAAGGTCACCTTGGGACTGCAGCGAGATATCATTGGTAATTCAAAGCTTTGGGTTTTGCCGAATCCGAGCGGTCTCAACGCGCACTATCAGCTACCCGAACTAAATCTGCTTTTTGGGGAACTCAAAAATGCGGCATTTTGATAGACTGGGGACCTGGGTGAAAAAGGGCCTCAGATCGCCTCACGAGATCAGGCAGCGAACTTGTTTGCGGGTGTCGAATCATAAAATTAATCAATACCTGAAAAAAGATTTGCTTTCAATTTGAAAAATGATATATTAAATTTTTGACCATGGGATCCGTTCCTGTGGTTTTTTTTATTTATTAAATAAGGAACCCAATAAACATGATTTCCGCAACCAACATCACCCTCGCCTACGGCAAGAGGGTTCTTTTCAAAGACGTTAATATCAAGTTTGCACCGGGCAATTGTTACGGACTCATCGGCGCCAACGGCTCAGGAAAGTCCACATTTCTGAAAATTCTTGCCGGGGATATCGAAGCGGACTCCGGGACCGTCTCCGTGGGGTCCAGGGAGCGAATCGCGGTTTTAAGGCAAGACCACTTTGCCTTTGACGAGGAGACCGTTTTAAACACGGTGATCATGGGCCATGAAAAGCTGTACGAAATTATGGTGGAGAGGGATGCCCTGTATGCAAAGCTCGATTTTTCCGAAGAGGACGGAATCAGGTCAGGTGAGCTCGAGGCCGATTTTGGGGAGATGAACGGCTATGAGGCAGAGTCTGAAGCGGCCACTCTGTTAAAGCGCCTGGGAATTACCGAAGAGATGTGCCCGAAAAAGATGAAGGAACTTGACGGCGGGGAAAAGGTGCGAGTGCTCCTTGCCCAGGCCCTGTTCGGAAACCCGGACATCCTGCTTCTGGACGAGCCCACGAACAACCTGGACATCAAGTCCATTGCCTGGCTCGAGGAGTTTCTCTACAGGTTTCAGAACACGGTAATCGTGGTCTCACATGACCGTCATTTCATGAACCAGGTGTGCACCCACATTGCAGACATCGATTTCAGTAAGATCTCGGTGTACGTGGGGAACTACGATTTCTGGTACCAGGCAAGCCAGCTGCACCTGAAACAGAAACAGGCGGAAAATAAGAAGATCATCGACCGGGCCGATGAACTGAAGTCTTTTATCCAGAGGTTCAGTTCCAACGCCTCAAAATCCAAGCAGGCCACTTCCCGAAAAAAGCTCTTAGAGAAACTCACCATTGAAGACATGCCGGTGTCGTCAAGAAAATACCCGTTTATTCGCTTCAAGGCGCAACGACCCTGTGGCAAGGTGATTCTTGAAGTGGAGGGACTCACCAAGACCATCGAGGGTGAAAAGTTGCTGGACAACGTGAGTTTTAATGTGAACGGCGGGGATAAGATCGCCTTTGTGGGCGGAAACAGCCTGGCCAAGACCACCCTCTTTCAAATTTTGGCCGGGGAGCTGGTACCGGATAGCGGCACCTTCCGTTGGGGCGTGACCATTTCCAACTCCTATTTTCCCAAGGAACACAGTGCCTATTTCAACGGCGACTTGACCCTTGTCGAATGGCTCAGGCAGTTCTGCCCCCCCGAGGAGGGAGAAAACTATGCCCGGTCCTTCCTGGGACGCATGCTCTTTTCCGGGGAAGAGGCCATCAAAAAGATCGGTGTGCTTTCCGGTGGGGAAAAGGTTCGCTGCATGCTCTCAAGGATGATGCTTTCAGAATCCAATGTCCTGATGCTGGATGAACCTACAAACCACCTGGACCTGGAATCGATCACGTCTTTAAATGACAGCCTGCTCAAATTCCAGGAGGTGGTTCTTTTCACATCCCATGACCACGAGTTCGTGAATACCTTGGTAAACCGGATTATCGAGATCATCCCCGGCGGCATCATCGATCGGTTCATGACGTTCGACGAGTATATTGAAAGCAAGGAAGTTGCGGAGATCCGGGACGGCATGATCAGGAAGGCCGCTTAAGCAAAAGTGTTCAATACAGCGTTGCAATTTTGATAAGCACCTTATCTGTGAAAGCGGAACGTCCCTGAGATGGCCCGGAATCGCATCTTGACTTTCCCGAGAAACAGAGAAAATTATAATGCCGCTTTTTGCAAATAACTCTGAAGTGCACCTCAGGACCGGGTGCTTGCTGACGTTATTCAAAAGGCGAAAGTAAATTTGATGCCGTCATTTTTTTCTCTACTTGTTCTAAAATAGATTGCCTTTATTGAGAGATAATATGGATGAATGGTGTGATCAACATGATCTTGTTCCAGATGGAGATCAAATCTATCGTTGCTCGAAATGTGGAAAACGGCTTCATCCCCGCAAAATATTCGGAAACGATGGTGCGCTCGAAGGGTGGAGATTGCCTCCCCACAAAAAAAAGGGGCACAAGATTAGGGCAATAAAGGACCGTCAGAGAAAAATACGAACCCGGGGGCAAAAGGAAAAGGGAACGTAAAGGGATCATTTCTTTGCGGCATTAGAGTCAGGCCCCTGCAATGCTCTTATATGTTAACATGAAAAAATAGCGTGAAGAGGGATTTCTCTGACAAGGAGGGCCAGTTTACGTTGTCCTTGTTCCTTTGTAACGGTTCAGGTTGTTTAGGCTGTAGGCTAAAGTCTATTAGTTTCCGAACCCTTCGCTATCCGCGCATTGATCGAAGCAGGACGCCCAAAACCTTCTCGGCTTCCACAATTTTTGATTCACAGCTAGAAACTTCATCAGCCAATTCAAACGCTCTGAGTTTCCTATGATCACGCATATTCCCTTCCTGTGTTACCCCACAGCCTAAATGACTATAGCCTATCTAGCTGAGTAGTTACGTTCCTTTTCCCTGATTCCGAGATGATGAAATGGGTTTCAAATTCTCGAATAGCGGCCGTTCGAACGGGTCACGAATGCAAGCAAAGGAGTACTTGGAAAACGGGAAGAAAAAGGGTCAACATGAGCGGGCGGAAATTATCTCTGTGGGAAGTGGGGCTATCATTGAAATCCCGGCTTGCAAGAACACAAATGAGCTAAGGCTTCAGCTCATCCCTCGGCTTCCTTCTCCAGATCATCCAGTTTGTCGGGATTAGAAACCGCGATGTCTACCAGGGCTTGGGGGATAGAACTCTGTTCGCACATGATTCGGATATCCTTTTCCACATCGGAAAATTCCAAAATTTCCCGGATTCCTTCGATGTATTCGAGCATATCCTCCGAACTGATATCTTCCAGGCCAGGACCTGCCGCTTCAGCGGCTTTTTGGGCGGCCAGTTCCTCTTCTTTTCTCTTCTTTTCCTCAAACTCTTCTTCCATGGCCTTTTTCACGGCATCAATCGCGGATTGCTCGATACCGGAAATCTCTGTGATGAGTTCGTCTGATGCGTTTTCTTGGAGGAGACGTTTGATTCTATCTTCTTCTGAGGCGTCTTCTAGCGAGGTGAATAATTTCTGCACTCTTGATTTTTCGGCAAGTTCCGCGTCCACCCCGGATTTAACGCTCTTGTATTCTTCTTCTGATACACCTAAAGCCTTCATGATGGCTTGAGGCTCAAACGACCCGGAGATGAGATAGCGTATTCCCTGTTCCCCGGAGAGCTCCTTGGCTCTTGCTACCATCAACTTGATTTTTTTATTTCCAACAATTTCATCCACATCGGCCCTGTTTTCTGAGGCCAAAAAAGAGGGCCAATCATTACCCAGGGCATGCATTATTTTCATGGCGGTGGCGTAGGTGTCTTTGATGTCATCCAGGGAAAGCGCGGAAACCGCCTGGTTGAAATCCTGCATAAACGGCCTGGCAACCCGGTTGCGTGCTTTTACCGCCGCTTTTAACCGCATCCAGTTCCCACCGCTCTTGGACACATTGTAGCCGGTTTCATCCAGCTCTGCGGCAATTTTCCGGGCGGTTTGCAGGCTGTTTGCTTCAGAAAAATCCTCATCAGTGAATTTTTGTATCTGCCTTTCGATGAGTATCCATAATGGTTCTTTTCCCTCGATGCGATTTTCCGGCATAATCTATCCTTTCATAATTAATGTTAAATTTATCAAAGATCAACTATTCGATTTAAAATCATAGAGTAATTTCCTTTTTGCGTCAAGGACATTGCCAGCGCACTAAACCAGGGAGGATGCCGCGCCAGGAGCGAAAATAGCGCGTAGCCGGCCCGGTTGCTCTTCGGCATGTTAGGCAGTCGGATAGAATGGTTTTTAGCAAACAAATCTACCATCAACGAGGTGAGATTGCATGCGGCACCGTGGAAGTGTCCTGCGACATGCCGGTAGAAGTTGTGTGGGAAGACATTCATGAAGCATTCACCCTTCCCACGTTCCGGCCGGTAACCTAAATCCACCGCCTCATTTGCATATCATGCCTCGATGGTGGATCAGGGGTGCCCCGGTGCGTTGTTCTGATTCATCCCCCGGGTGGGAATCAAGGATCCTTTTCGGTAGGTGTATGAGGAGGGTCAATTATTCATGGTCAGATCAATGACGGCATTGGTGGTATCTTCGATGCTCAGCCTGGCTCTGTTCAGCACAAGATCGTAGTTGGAAGGGTCACATATATTTGCATGAAAATATTTCCTGATAAAGGCTTTTCGTTCCGACTCTGTTTTCAGTATGTGGCGTGACGCTTCGGTTTCGGGAATGTTGAAATCACGGGCCACATAATGTGCCCTCATCTCAAAGGGTGCGACAATCCGAACACTCAGCCGGTCGTTCGGTGGAAGGATGAAATTGGCCCCTCTGCCCACTATGATGGCGTGACCGTGCTTCCCTATGGTCCCCACGACTTTCATAAGATGCTTGAGATATTGATCCGGCCAGAGATGCTTTTCAAAAATCAGGGTGGCAATCCAGTCCTGCAAAACGGAAAGGGACCTTTCGTCCAGGGTCTCAATCAACTTTTTGCTTCTGTGTGCACATTGAACCATTCTATGGATAATTTCACGGTCGAACAGGTCAAGTCCAAGCCTTTCCGCGATCCGTTGGGCAATAATTTTCCCTCCACTTCCCGGATCCCTGCAAAGGGTGATGACCGGCAAGGCATCCCCCTTTGACCTTTCTTGATTCAGACGACGCATCTCCCATTTTCTCATCTGTTCGTCTATGATTTTTTCAAGGGTTTTGCTTGACATGTTATTTTCTCCTTTCAGGATCCTGTTTTCCTGCCTTTAGAAACCATCACGTCGGACCCGCATCAAACCATGGATCGAGGATTTGTTCTTTTGTGAGACTGATTTTTCCCGTGAGGCGTCCGGTGTTGTCCGATTTTTTGGGTATGCTTCGAATCTGTTAAGGTTGCTTAACATGTGTTAACCTTGAAACACCGAAGAGGGGGCATCTTGCCGGGAATCATCAGGGATGATTTATTCCACGGGGATAGACAATTCCAGCATCCTGTTCTTTGAATAACCGATGATTTCCCAGGCCTCTTTATATACCGCCTGACCCTTGTGGTTAAAGGGATCGATGAGAATTTTCCTGTTCAGAAAAGGGGATGGCTCTGCATGGCAGTCCTTGCATCCATTAGAGCCCAGGGCGTTTTCAACAACAATATTATGGCTGAGATCAAAGGGCTCGCAGCACCGAAATCCACCCACATCGGCGGGCAGGGGGCCTTTTCGCAATTCGTTGAATTCGAGGTAATAAATCATGCCCCCTTTTACGAGGACCGGTGTGTGGTAAACGATTCGACACCCAAACCTGTCTTTGGCCCTGGACAACGCCTTGAGATAGGTTTCTATCTCCTCGCAGGTATTGACTTCCCTTGAACCATTGAGTGCTTCCAGGAGTGTGTAGTTGGTGATCGAAAAATTGTTTTCCGCCCTGGCGCCGGTAAAATCCCTGATACGCCACAAAAAGATCGGGATCACACGATGAGATGCCTTGTCCCAGTCCCCCCACCAGATGACCTGCATGGGATTCACCGGTTTGATCTTCCCCTTGTACCTTACGAAGGCCGGGAGCCAGCAGTTATCCGGACAGTGTGAGAGGGATTGCCCTGCAATCGAATGGTGGGGCGGTGAGAATTCTTTTGCCGAATACTGCAAGCTCTTTCCTGTTGTCGCATTGTCAATCACTGCGATTGCCGAATCGGCCTTGTAAGGGATATGGCAGGTTTCA
>CAYNYM010000176.1:0-5090 GCA_964401325.1 uncultured Desulfobacteraceae bacterium
TCATGGAAGAAGAAATAGATCCCATCCGGGAGCAGCAACAGGCCCTGGAGTATTTGCAGACCCTGGGAAATCCTTACGGCAAGCAACCTGCAAAGAGGACTGCATGGGCGGATGAACTGGATCTTAAAAGGCTTGACGAAACCCCGGATGGCGGTCCGCTCCTTTATTATGTGGGATGCACGCCCTCCTATGACGACAGGATCCAAAACGTCTCAAAGAGTATAGCGGGGATCCTGAATGCAGCCGGTGCGCCGTTCGGCATTCTGGCAAAGGAAAGGTGCTCCGGCGATCCTGCCCAGATCATGGGAGAGGGAGCCCTTTTCGAGTTCTTGGCGGAAGAGAACCTGAAAGGGTTTAAGAAATTCGGCATTCAGACGATCCTGACCACCTCGCCCCATGATTTCAATTGTTTTTTGAAGGCCTACCCTGAAGGTATAAAAGAGATTGACATTAAACACTACACCCAGTTTCTTGCAGGCCTGCTTGAACAGGGAAAGATCTCTCCCAAAAAGAATTTCAATAAAAAGGTCACCTACCATGATCCGTGCTACCTTGGCAAACACAATCAAATATATGATGAACCCAGAAAGTTGTTGAATGCGATTCCAGGCCTTGAACTGGTGGAAATGGAGAGAAATCGAGAAAACAGCCTGTGCTGTGGCGGCGGGGGCGGCAGGATGTGGGCCGATTTCAATGAAGCTGCACACTTGGCCGAAGTCCGGGTCCTTGAAGCCCTGGAGACGGGTGCCGAGGTCCTTGCAACGGCCTGCCCTTTTTGCCTCATCAACTTCGAGGACGCGGTCAAGGTGTTGGATAAAGAAGAGGATCTGGTGGTCAGAGATATCTCCGAAATCCTGTATGAAACCATAGGGGGTCCTGCGTGAAACGACCTTTTCAGGGCCGGTGAGAAAAAATGAAAAAATAAGAGGAGGCAAGAAAGGTATCATGCAACTCAGACAGGATCGAATGAACAGCCGTGAGCGAATGGAGGCCCTTTTCAGTTATCAAAAACCCGATCGGGTTCCCATCAACATGATTACCGTGGGCTTTCCTTGTGTAAATATGGGCAGGGCGGTTGCAGCGGGCTACGAGGATCCGGACACGTACTTCCATGCCTTTTCATGGGCGGCCGAACAGTATGGGTGGGATTTGATTCCTCAGAATTGCCCTCACATCGTTCTGGGCGCACCCGACTTCGGAGGAGACATGCGTCTTCCCGAGGGAGAATTCGAAGGGGCCATGGTCGTCACATCTTTTCCCGTGGATTCCGAAGAGGATGTGGCCTCCCTTGAGGTGCCGAATCCCAGAAAGATCGATCGCATCAACAAGGCGATGACGTTATCCAGACTGCAGGCGGAGAATGGATTGCCTGTGACCTTCGTCTCCCGCACACCTTTTACCGTGGCATCCAATATGTGCGGACTTGAGACGTTTTCCCGGTGGATGATGAAAAAACCGGAGCTCTGCGAGCGATTGATGGACCTGGCGCTTGACCATATCCTTGGTGTCCTCGCCTGGTGGGTGGAGGTCTTCGGCGCTGAGCGGATTTTTGTCCTGGTCACCTCCCCCAGTGAATCCAATCAGGTCATCTCCCCAAAACAATTCGAAAAATTCGCACTCCCCTATCATCTGGAATACCATGCGAAACTGAAAAAACTGGGGATCAAACGTTTCTGGTTCCATATTTGCGGTGACCAAAACCTTAATCTTCCGGCACTGGCGGAGGCCGTTCCCTGGGATCATCCCGCTCTGCTCAGTTTTGGTCATGAAGTCGACCTGGAGAAGGCGGGCGCCTATTTTCCGAAAGACATCATCTACGGTAATGTGGAACCTGCCGTCATCCAGATGGGGACGCCTCGGCAGGTGTATAACCTGACAAAGACGGCGATCGAAAAGGGCAGGAAGGCAACCGGCGGTTTTGTGCTTTCAGCGGGATGTGAACTTCCCCCCTTGTTGCCGCCGGCCAACCTCTATGCCATGACCAAGGCCGTCAACGACTTTGGTTGGTATGAGTGAAGGCCGTGGAGTATGTGAGCAGGGCACCACAATGACTTTGTATCATGACCAGGAAAGACAAAGAGGCAATCATGACAAAACATGACCTATTATACAAACAGTTAAGCGATGCAGTTGTCGCATTTGAGGAAGAAAAGGTGGGGGAACTGGCTCAGAGGTCCCTGGACGAGGGTTGCGATCCGGTTGAGACAATTTTTGCAGGCCTTTCGGCCGGCATGATGATCGTCGGGGAACTCTTTGAAAAACATGAGTATTTTGTCCCGGAAGTCCTCATGTGCGCGGACGCCATGCAGGTGGGTCTGGATATCCTGCAACCCCATATTCCGAGGGATGGGACGGATCAAAAAAAACAGGTCGTTCTCGGCACCGTTCAGGGGGATGTCCATGACATCGGTAAGAATATTGTCAGCCTGATGCTCGATGTGGGAGGATTTACGGTGCACGACTTGGGAAAGGATGTGCCCCTGGAAAGATTTGTTGAAGAGACGAATCGGACCGACTCGGAAGTGGTTGCCATCTCCGCCATGATGACGACCACCATGATGGGCATGAAGAAGGCGGTAAAAATGATCAGAGAGAGCAATCCCGACGTGGCTATTATGCTCGGCGGGGCCCCTGTGACACCGGATATCGTCAAGCTCTTCGGGGGGGACGGCTATGCGGAGACCGCCGCAAGTGCGGTGGGGGAAGCTGAAAGGATGGTCGAGCTTTTCAGGGAGCGAAGGGGCGGGTAGTCCGATCATTGGATCAATCGGCGTGCGGCGGACGGAGTCAAGGCGCGAGAGGGAATGGATGAATGATCTCGGGGTGAAAGTGGTTTTTCAACCCTCCGGGCGAAGGGGCAGGGTTGAGCGGGGTATCAGCCTGGTTGAGGCCTCGCGGCAATTGGGTGCCGATATCGAGGCCCTGTGCGGCGGAAAGAGGCTCTGCGGGAAATGCAAGGTGCGCATTGAAGAGGGCGTTTACCAGAAGATGGGGATCCTTTCGTGTCTGTCTCACGTGAGCGCCTGGCAGGAGGAAGAGGAAAAATTCATCACCCGGGAAGAAAAAGAGGCGGGTTTTCGTCTGGCATGCTGCGCCAGGGTCCTGGATGATGTCCTGATCTATGTCCCGGAGGAATCCCGTACGGGAAAGCAGATCGTGAGCAAGGCGGCCCGCCACATTCCCATAAGGCATAATCCCGCCGTAAGACTCTATTATCTCGAAATCAGCCCTCCCAGCCTCGATGAACCTGCCGCAGACCTTGAGCGGGTCCTTGAAGAGATGGACAGGCAACATGGCCTATCAGATCTGAAAATCGACCTGAACGGCCTTCAGCAGCTCTCCCCGGCATTGCGGGACGGGGACTGGCAGGTTACCCTCAGCATATGGATGGATCAGGAGATCATCGGGGTGCGACCGGGAAAAAGGGACGCATCATACGGCTTGGCCGTGGATGTGGGAACCACCTCGGTGGCCGGGTACCTGTGCAACCTGAAGACCATGGAGGTGGTGGACACGGTGACCTTCATGAATCCCCAGTGCCGATACGGGGAGGACGTCATGTCCCGCATAACCTACCACATGAGCAACGAAGAGGGTTTGGCCCTCATGCATCGAGAGATCGTGGAGGGGCTCAATGTCATGGTGGAAAGGGCGGTCGAGGGGAAAATCCCCCGAATGGGCCGTGAAGATATCGAGGATATGACCCTTGTGGGCAATACGGTGATGCACCATATCCTTCTCAACCTCAATCCCGAGTATGTGGGCCGGGTGCCGTTTCCTCCTGCGGTCCATCGGGGCCTGGACTTCAAGGCCCGGGATCTGGGGATCAAAATCCATCCCGGTGCCCATGTGCACCTGCTTCCCATTGAGGCCGGGTTCGTGGGGGCCGATAATGTGGGGGTTTTGATCGCCGCGAGGCCTTACAGGTCGGACGAAATCCAGTTGATCATCGACATAGGTACCAACGGAGAACTGGTGCTGGGGAACAGGGAGAAGATGATATGCTCATCTTGCGCCACAGGTCCCGCCCTGGAGGGCGCCCAGCTTCGATTCGGGATGAGGGCGGCCGCCGGGGCAATCGAACGCGTTCGGATCGATCCCGGGACCCATGAAGTGGATTACAAGGTGATCGGGCATGACGGGTGGCGGAGCTTTTCCGTTCCGAAAGAAATGAATGCAAAGGGTATTTGCGGGTCCGGAATTCTCGACGTCCTGGCCGAGCTCTTTCGGAGCGGGATCATCACCAAGAGCGGTGCCTTTAGCCGGGAGCAAAGATCAACGCGTTTCAGGAAGAACGCTGAAACAGGGCAGGGGGAGTTTGTCCTGGCCTGGGTCGAGGAGACCGGTATCGGAAAAGACATCGTGATCAGCCAGGGGGATATCCGTCAGATCCAGCTGGCCAAGGGCGCCCTGTATTGCGGCTGCAGGCTCATGATGCGTCGCATGGGCGTGGAAAAGGTGGATCGGATCAAGATAGCCGGGGCCTTCGGCCTTCATGTGGATCCGGAAAAGGCCCTGATTATGGGACTCATACCGGACTGCGATCTCAATCGCATCGAATCGATCGGCAATGCAGCCGGAGACGGTGCAAGGGCCTGCCTTTTGGATCGGGACAAGAGAAAAGAGGCGGAATGGGTGGCCGGTCATGTCGAGTATGTGGAACTGACCCTGGAAAAAGATTTTCAGGATGCGTTCGTGAAGGCCATGCAGATCCCCCACATGGAGGATGCCTTCCCCCACTTGGAGAACCTTGTCCCTGCAGAGATCCTTGATCGATGAGAGGCATTTACGGTTTGCAGGTTTCAGAGAGGCGGCGCCATCCGTGCCGGGGGATCGTAACAAACGGGGGCCGGAGACCCCATGGGATCAGGCGATCATGACAAGAGTTGATATTGAGGCCGGCATATGCGGGTTTTATGCCCGGGTACATGCCGTCAAGAGGGGGGGGCGGAGTGTGGAGATCACCATTGAAAGTGATTGCAAACAGGTCATTGCCCTTGGAGAATCTCTGAATCACCTGGATATCCAGGGATTGTTTCATCGGCCCTTTAACCTGAACCCCGTTTATGAAAAGGCGGGCCGATGCCATC
>CAYNYM010000176.1:5155-6698 GCA_964401325.1 uncultured Desulfobacteraceae bacterium
GCCGTGATCAAGGCGGCTGAGATCGAATTGGAACTGGCCCTGAAAAAGGATGTGAAACTCACCTTTAAATGATCTTACAAGGCAGCTGTACAACCCCCCGGAAGGTCTCTCCGGTTCAATACGTGGAGATCGAAACAGGGTCGAATATTTCAAGAGGAGTTCATCCATGAACAGGTTAACGCAGTTTGTCGAAGATGCAGGGTGCATCCCCATTGTCCCCTTGGCGGGATTTCCGGGCATCCAATTTACGGGAAGATCGGTCAAAGAGAGCCTATTCGACGCCCGTGCTCAGATCGACGCCCTCCTCTCCCTCTATGAGGAGGTGCGACCGGATGCGCTTTTCGTGGGGCTCGTCCAGGAGGACCAGGACATCAACATGATGGACCTGACCGTCGAGGCGGAATTTCTGGGATGCGAGTTGAAGATTTCAGACGATGACCCGCCGGCCGTTAGGGCCCCGGTCTTAAAAGATGGGGATCGGGTGGAAGGACTTTTTGAAAACAAGACCGTCGGGGGGAGGATGCCTCTCTTCGCAGAGGTCGTAAGCGGCCTGAAACGTTCGTTGGATATCCCTGTTTGTGCCTATGTGATCGGCCCCCTGACCCTGGCCGGTGAAATAATGGACCTGGTTTGCGTGATGAAGGCGACCAGGAAAGATCCTGACCGTCTCCACCGGGTCCTTTCTAAGTCGACCGATTTGATCATAGACTATATCTCGTTGCTGGAGGATGCGGGAGCGGATCTCATTTGCGTGCTGGAACCGAGCGCCATGATGATCTCGGCGGCGCAATTTCAGGAATTTTCGGGTCAATATTGCAAAAGAATTTTTTCAGAGGGTATTTCCGGCATGCGTGTGCTTCACATTTGCGGCGATACCAATCACGTGATATCCGAAATGGAGGAGACAGGTCCTGACGGATTGAGCCTGGACAAACAGGTTGATCTGTCGGAAATTCAGGGCAGGTTGCGCAATGATACGGTGCTAATCGGCAACGTTGATCCCGTTTCAGTCCTGACCTTTGGAGATGCTGATTTGGTAAAGAGAAAAAGTGAGGAACTGATCCAGTCGATGGACGGAAAAGGGAACTTCATTCTAAGCACCGGGTGTGACATTCCCCAATATGCACCTATCGAGAATATCAAGGCCATGATGTCTGTGAATGGCCGTTGATAACCGTGATTGTTTTTTTTTGTTTCAGGCAGAGGCCGTTATGCGTACGCGGGAGCAAGTCATGTGCAGAGAAAAACCATTTGGGCATAAATCAGGGAAGTCATTGACTGTCGTGAAAAGCTCAAGGGGCCTTCCTTTGCTGTACCCGTTTCAGAAAGGCCTCCCGCGATACGATAAGATGATCGTTCTCCCCCCTTGCCAGGGACCCAAACCGATCGTAGGCCTCCACATAAAATCGGAGCCTGCGACCCCGCACTTCCATTAGACGGGCCTTGGCCCACACCCGGGTTCCCAGGAGCGCAGCGGCCTCGTGCCTGATGTCCACGCGCGTACCCACGGTGATCATGCCTTCGGGCACACGGCCCTGAATGG